>SYKL01000488.1 GCA_005797785.1 Pseudomonadota bacterium
GCCGAAGGGCATCGCCTGGCGCAGAATTTCATCTACGGGTCCCGTGGCTTGGGGGATGACGCAGCGCTTAGGTTGGAAGTAGGCAAAGACAGCGGAATATTCATGGTGGAGCCCGGCGATCGTCTGCTGCTGTGCACCGATGGTCTGTCGGGGGTGGTGGATGACACCTCGATCGGCGAGGTTCTTCGGCATACTCCGGACCCGCAGGCGGCCGCATTAGCCTGTATGGACCGGGCGATTGCCCGTGGCAGTACAGACAACGTCACCGCGTTGGTCATTCGCGTCGACGCCATCTCTCCGGCGCCTGAGCACGTGTGGGACGACGAGGACTCCACGGCGACTTTCTAGAGTATCGACCGTGAGCCTAGCTCTCACGCCCTATTTTTGGTGGTTAACCTGTACTCGAGCTCGGCTTGGCGCACCCGCGCCTCCCAGAGGCTGGTCTACCAATGCCGACTGTAGACACTGGACAAGGGCGGGAGACGCTTGAGACGTAGAGACCTGCGTAATCGTCCCTTTGGAATTCAGAACTAAGTCGAGCGAAAGGGGTTGTTTCGGAGCGCATCGGCTGCGCAGCGAACCGGCAAGGGTCCGATCAAAGGCCGGTTGCAGGTCGGCGGACTTTCCGAGGCTTGGGGTGTAAAGGAGTTGGTAGTTGGCCACCACTGAGCCCGTTTGTGGCGCCGGAGGGTGAAACCAGCCGAAGCCGAAAGCAGCGATGGCGGACAACAACGCGCAGGCAACTCCGACTGCGGCGAGCAACCCGGCCAATCCGGCGAGGCCAAACAGCGGGGTGCCCGGCGGACCTGTCCGACGTGTTGGCGCCGCGGGTGGCGCAGTGGGCGGGGGAGCGGCGACGACGGGCGGGGGTGGTGGTGGTTTGGAGGCGGCAACCGGGGCCTTAGGTGGTGCCAGCCTCGGTGTGCGTGGTGGCGCCGAGGTTTCGTCAAAGGTGGGGTTTCCGGCTTTTACGCCTCCCAACATGGCCAGATGTGCCAGGGTTTGCGGAATGGTCCAGCGATCGCCGGGTTCCCTGGCCATCAGGTTGGCGAGAATTCGATCCAAGATGGGTGCTTCCGCGGCGGTGGCGAGTGGCGCCGGCACCTTCGGCGGGAGCTGCTGGAGCAACTCCTGGAAACACTCCTCGATGTCCAACCGATGAGAAAAGACGACAGCGGGTTGCCCGGTGAGCAGGTAGTGGAACAGCCCACCCGCAGCGAACACGTCCGCCGCTGGCGTAGGGGCGAGACCCTCGAATTGCTCCGGTGCAGCGTATTCTGGAGTTCCGATAAAGCTCCCAAACCGCGTCAGGCGTTCGCCGACGCCCCCGTAAACTTTGGCGATACCAAAGTCGGCAACGCGGATGTGAGGCGTTTCATCGGCACTCACGCGATTCGCGAGCAGAACATTGTCGGGCTTTAGATCGCGATGGACCACACCTCGCTGATGAGCCACATCCAAGGCTAGCAATACTTGACGCAGGACCTCGGCCGCTGCTTTCGGTTTCATAGGGCCGACACGCTCGATGTGATCGGTCAAACAACCGCCTCTTTCGAAGTGGGTGACCAGATAGGGCGGATGCCCGGTCCGATGAACGAAGCCGCGGCATTGAACGATGTGCTCGTGCGCCAAATCCTGGAGGATCTGCGCCTCATTGGACAGTCGGCGCAAAAAGGGGCCGGAGTCGCGTTGGGTATAGAGGACTTTGATCGCGAGGTCCGGCTCCATCGGCTGGCCGGTCGCGTCGATTTCACGGGCGAGGTAGGTCAAGCCGGCGCCACCGACGGCGAGCGCCTTCACGATTTGGTAGTGTCGATCAAGAAGATCTCCTGGCCCGAGCAGATGGGTCCACCCTTTTTCTGGCCGAGGAGCGCCGCAGGTCATGTTTCCGCACCGCTCGGGATCCCCTTCGAATGACGTCAAACAGCGGGCGCAGTACGAGTGGCTCATCGGCTTCCCTCGGCCACAAAACGCTCGGCGGGAAATACACAGAATCCGCGTGAGGCCGCATTTGCCCAGGGGATTCGATAGAGGTCGAAGGCGCGAGCACCGGTCTTTTGGTCGGTCGTGAAGCCGCAGCCGCTGTACTTGCGTGTGGCGTTGCCGCTGCCTCCGAGGCAGCTTGGAAGACCACTCACGCCGGTTCCATCGTTGACGGTGTCCATTGGACGGCAGAGGTCGCCGGAGCGAATATCGAAGATCACCACCTTGTATTTGCGTTTGGGTTCCTTACTTTTTTTGCGCATCCCGAGACGCTGCAGCAGCCGGCCCACCGAAGGCTGTTCCTTGGCCATCCATTCGCGAAGGTCTTGGGTGGCGACCACCGGCAGTAGAGTCTTCGCGTGAGCGCGCTTTCGAACGGGAGAAACCCACACAACGGAGAGCTGGTCTGGCAATGGGAGGTACTCCTCCGGACACGCGGCGGGTTCTGCAGCGAGCGCGCTGGCCAGCAGCCAAGCGGCGATCAACCGAGACCTCGGTGGGCGACTTCTTCGGCGAGTGCGGTGTGTTCCATTTTCCCGACTTCGCTCAGCTCCGGCACCTGCCGAGGTACAAAAAACCGCTCTCGAAGAGCCATTGCGCGCTTGACGGAGTCTCGAGACTGCTTTTCAAACCACGAATGTTGCTCTTGCGCGCGCACCAACTCTTCGAACGTCTCCACCTGACTCTTAGGGTTGTTGCAGCACAAAAAGAGATCGACTCCGGCGGCCGTGGCCAAGGTCACCTGTTCGTCCAAAGGAAACCGCCCGTACATCGCCTTCATGTCCATGTCGTCCGAAAAAACGACGCCATCGAACTTCAGCTCCTCGCGCAACAACCGGCGGAGTACCTTGGTAGACATCGTCGCGGGGCGGTCCTCGTCCCACGCGGGGTAGACCACGTGAGCGGACATGACCGTCCCAACCCCGGCGTTGACCGCGGCTACAAAAGGTACCAGCTCGGTTTGGCGCAGGTCGGGTTCCTCCCGTTCGACGATGGGAAGGTCGTGGTGCGAGTCCAACAAGGTGTCACCGTGGCCCGGAAAGTGCTTTGCGCAAGCGATCACGCCGTTGTCCTGGTGGCCGCGGATGAACGCCACCACGTGCTTGGCGACCTCAGCGGGGGACTCCCCGAACGATCGATCACCGATGACGGGATTCTTGGGGTTGCTGTCGACGTCGGCAACAGGCGCGAAATTGAGGTTGAACCCCATTGCACGCAGCTCGATTGCCATGGCTTTGGAGACTCTATTGGTCAAGTTACTTGACCTTCCGACCGCTCGCATCGGTGGCCACACGGTCGCGGGGGTACGTACCCGTTGAACGCGGCCCCCTTCCTGATCCACGGAAAGAAACGCTGGCCAAGCCGGATCACAGAGCGAAGCAAGCTCGCGGTTCAGATCGCGGACCTGGGCGGGCTCCGCGACATTCCGCTGGAAAAGGATGAACCCGGCGGGCCGAATCTCTTGGCACAAGGCGCGAAAATCGTCGTCGACGGCATGTCCGAACAGGCCAATGATCATCCGTTGGCCCGCCCGCCGTTTGTGGTCGGCGAGGGAGGTCCCCTCGCCATATGCCGTCACAATGGGGTTCATTCAGGGTACTCCACCAGCTCGATCAACACGCCTCCGGTGGATTTGGGATGTGCAAACAGCACTCGCGTCCCATGCGCGCCGGAAGTGGGTGCCTCCGTCGTAAATCGCCAGCCCTTGGTGCGGAGACGCTCGGCGTCGCCGTCGAGATCGTCCGTTCGAAAGCAAAGATGGTGTAGACCGGGTCCGCGTTTGGCGAGGGATTCGGCGATCGGACCCTCCCCGTTCAGAGGGTGAACCAGCTCAATGTGCGTTCCCGAGATGGGGAGAAAGGCGGTTTTGGTTTTGGCGCCCACCACGTCCTCGATCCCTTCCAACGGAAGCCCAAGATCTTCCGAGAACTTCCGAATCGATTCCTGGAGGTCCGCCACGGAAACGGCGATATGGTCCAGCGACAGAATCATGGTTTATCCATTGGGATCGGTGAGTCCGGGATAGGCATCGCGCAGCCATCGGCTCGCGACCATGTGCAGGTACCCTTCGACCGGCCGCGGAACCACATCCCCGGGCTCGGCATTCTCGACCAACCAACAGGCTTCTTCCTGCGAGATGCCGCCAGTTGTGCCAACTTCAATCATTTCCACAATCCGCTCATGTGAGGCGTCCCAACGGAGATCTACGCCGGTCTTTAGCGTTGCTAGGACGGACCAGAGCCGCTGAGCAACCTCCTCGCGTTGTCCGCGTTGTTCGGCCACTTTGAGAGCCGCAGCGATACGCAATCGGTCCTGTTCATCTGCGAAACGCATCCATAAGGTTGCACGGGTCATTTCACCGACGCCGGTGAGCCGAACGTCGGCGCCAGCGCGCACCGAAATCGCGAACAACAGGTCGATCAGGCGCACTAAGGGAACTTCGGTGTCCAAGTCGATCCAGACCGCGAGTGGGCCGTCGTTGGGGAGGCGAAACTGGGCCGGTAATGCCGTCAGTGACGCCACATCTGATCCCTCGACATCGAAGGGCTCGCCCTCTTGGAGCAACCACTCTCCAATCTGTTCCAGGGTTGCGGGAGGGCTTTGGGTCGGAAAAGTGACGGTAAAGGCCAACGGGGGGCCCTCCACACCGGGAATGTACCGGAAAAGGTCCTTAACGCGCCAGTCGGTCGTGTCCGCGAGCAGCAATCTTGGCGCGGTAGTCCTCGCCTCGAAGCTGGCAAAAGTCGCAGGTTTCTTGTAGGCGAGAATATACTCGCTCGCCCACTCGGTCGATCAATGGAGGAAGCGTTTCCGCCACCAAGTCGCCGGTGGCTCTGCCCGTGCTGGGGCCAGGCGGGTAGTTGGTGGTGGCGAGCAAGGTGCGGCCGGCATTGTATCGGCGGCTCACCAATTCATCTAGGATCTGGTATTCGAACTCGGTGTTTCGCCCTTTGCCAAGTTCATCGATCGCCAGAATGTCCACCTTCACCAGAGGATCGAGGAGTGTAGAAACCCCTTCCTTTCGATCAAATCCGGACTTGAGATCGGCGAGCAGGTGGCTGAATTCGACGAAGCGCGCTGTCACCCCGTGCCGGAAGATCAATTCCCGTAACATGGCCACGAGCAAGTGCGTTTTTCCGCGGCCGACGTCGCCCCATAAGATCAATCCGAGATTCTCTTGTGTGGTCTTGTAGCCGGAAAGGTACTTGGAAACGGTAGACATCGCCTCCATCACGTCGCGGGAGGGCTTAAAGCTGTCGGGGCTGCGGGTGCTGTTGGCGTGACGGCCAGGCACTCCCGCGTGATTGAAGCGTTCAATGCGGAGATTGAGCTCACCACAACGGCAGCGAGTGCGCCGGGCCCACCGATCCCCGGGGGGCGACTCCCACCCTGATTCACCGCAGAAAGAGCATTTGCCGACGCAAGAACAGCGCTCGGCGATCGCGTGTTCACCGTCAGCGCGGGTGCGGTAGCCCTGCCCCTTGCACAGAGGACATCCCGGCTGAATGGAGGGATGGAGGGGGGTATATGCGGAAAATGAGCTCATCGAACGCCTCGTCGTGCTAAGTCCCACAAGGCCTGAGCTTCAAGCATGGGCCACTCGCGTCGTAGATCTTCGCGTGCCAACTCTTCCGCCGCCAAGTCCAATTCCGCTTCGTCGTAACCCAGATCCATGGCGCTCACCAAATCGCGGGCGCGGCCGATGCGTTGTTGGCGGTCGCGGTTGGACAGGCCCTCCCAGGCGTTCACCAGGAATTCACGAACTTTCGTCAGCGCGGCTCGTACCTGCGAGTCGACATTATCCTCGGTGATCGCCCGTAAATCGGAGGCCAGCGATCCAGCATTCTGGGCGTCGAGCAGGCGGGCAATGGGTTCAAAAACACCAGATACACCTAACGTTATTTCTCGTGTGGCATTTTGCCCCTTAAGGTGCATTTTGACCCGTGTAAGTGTGAACGGAAGTTTGGATGGCTTTTTCCTCCGACGCTCTGCTTCGAATTCGATCGCCGCAAGAATGGAAACCACGGAAACGCCCTGTTCCAACCAGCCGACGAGCAGTCGCGCATCGGCCGACGAAAGAAACGGAGCGCCGCCACGAATGGCCACCAGATGGGCGCGAACCTCTTCGGCCGCCCTCTGGTGCTCCTCCGGTA
This sequence comes from Pseudomonadota bacterium, assembly GCA_005797785.1. Classification (GTDB taxonomy): domain Bacteria; phylum Myxococcota_A; class UBA796; order UBA796; genus SYKL01. The sequence goes on from SYKL01000488.1 coordinate 6,138, forward strand.
GGACTTTGGTGAAGCCCTCATCCACGGCGGCGTACCTCCGTCCGGTCCGTTATGGGGGGCGCTCTATCACTCGCCTGTTCTCCCGACGAGGGTTCGATCCATGCGTCCGGCATTTCTAGCGTTGGTTGTTGGATGGTTTTCGGTGATCGCGCCGTCATCGGTCGCGTATGCGGCCGATGACGATGATGACGGCGATCTTCTCGAAGAAGACGAAGAAGAAAAGAAAAAGAAGGATGAGAAACGTCTCGAATCCGACGATGAGATCGAGCTCGAGGACGACGAGAAGGAGCTCGATGGCGTCAAGGAAGATCCCAAGGCAAAAGAGGATCTTCTAGGTGGCGACGAGACTCCGATCGATTCCGACGACACGGCGTCGATCTACCGGGAATACGCCAAGAGCGTCGAAGGTCAAGAGCCGGACGAAGAGTTACAAGCCTGGGAAGCCTATTTAGCGAAGTACCCGAAATCCGCCTTTCGCGAACGTATCGAGAAGCGCATCGCCGAACTCGAAGACGCGATGTACGCCAAAAAGATCGAAGATCCGACCGACGAACCCAAAATCGACGCGGACAAGCGGGAGATTCGTCTCTCCCAACCTTTGTTGTTGGACAACATCAACCCGCGCCGCAAGATTCAGGCGGGGTTCGAGTGGGGCCTTCCGCAGTACGTGAATTTGTTTGCCGATTATGAGCACGCGTTTCGACGCGACCTCTCCGTGCACGCCGGAATTCGCCGACGTTATACCGGATTTCGCGCGGAAGTAGGCGTCAAATACGCGTTCATCAAGTCCTCGCGACTCAACACGGTGGTCTCCGTGTTGGGCGACTTTCACGTCAACACCGTTCCCGCTTATCCCGTGTTTCGCCCACAATTGGGCGTTGGGAAGAAGTTTGGGAAGTACGTCGATGTTCAGGCCCAGGGCGGCGTTGAGATCGACACTCGAAAGCACGCGGGTGTTCGCGGGATTGGAGGCATCAACGTTGCGGTTCGCCCGACGTCGGTGATCGCGTTCTTTGTGGAAAGCACCCTGTACATGCAACAGCTCAAGAGCGATAAAGGTACGATCCCCTACCGTTATAACGCGATGGCGTTTGGCATGAAGCTGTTTCCGAAGTTCAAGGCCGTCAAGCCCAACTCGCTGGAATTGAACATTGGAGCGACGCTTCCGTACACCAACAGCTATTGGATGTACCACTATGGGTCGTTTACCGGGCAGGTAAACTACTACCTCTAGCCGCGCTTTCCGAGCGGGCCGATGCCGTTGTCGCTCGTTCCGGTCCTCGTTCGCGGCCTACAGGCCAGCTCACTCCGGTCCTCACGGGGCTTCTAGGCCTCGGCCCGCTCGGAAAGCGCCGGAGTTAGCGCTGGGCCGATGCCGTTGTCGCTCGTTCCGGTCCTCGTCTCGACGTCGAGACGACCAGAATTTGACTGCGGATGATGCAAGCCGAGGGTATCGTTCGCGCCGCTTGGAGGGCGGATGCGCTTCGGTCTTGGTCTGTTGTCGCTCTTGGTCGGCTGTGAGGGTGGCATTTCGGCGGTAGATACTGACCCCACCGGAGAGACCGGAGAGACCGATGCGCCCGATGAAACGGCCGAAACCGAGGAGACGGCCACGGTCGAGACCGATGACTCGGATGTGGTCGAAACCGATCTCGTTTCAGCGGAAACCACGATTTATGACATTCAAAGCGGTGTGGTCTCCGTAGGCGTCGACGTGCGCGTGGAGAATGTGGTGGTCACCGCGGTGGACAATTGGGGTTTGTATGTTTCGCATGCCGCGGGCGGAGCGCAAAGCGGAATTTGGGTCTATTTTGGCGCCGGTAATGGGTCGACGAACTACAGCCGCGGCCAGCTGGTGCATGTCTCGGGTCAAGTGAATGAGTACGGCGATGGCGACAACACGGTCACTGAGTTGGTGTACCCGGCCATTGAGGTGATCGGCACCGCCTCAGATCCGGCACCCGTGGTGGTTGCGGCCGACGTCTTCTTGAATGACCCCGAACCTTATGAAGGTTGTTTGGTTCAGGTCAATTCTGCAGCGGTGGGAAGTGTTGAAGACAACGGCGATTGGACGCTGGCAGGCGTTCCGATCGGCGAACAATTCTATGCAGTGGACGCGGTTTATCCTGGGGACCAGTTTGCCTCGGTGGTGGGCGTGGTGGAGTTTGCGTTCAACGAACACCGATTGGCCCCCCGCGATTCATCGGATCTGCAAGGATATTCCAGCGATGTCGTGCGGGCGGAAGATCTTCTACCGGGGGAGTTGGTGATCACCGAGCTGATGATCAATCCGAATGATGCCGATTGCAGCCCAGAAAGCGAGGGCGAGTACATTGAGATTTTCAACCCCGGGTTGCAGCCTGTGGACTTGCGAGGACTGACGATTCGGGATCACGCCGATACGAGCTCGGAAGTGGAGTTCATGACCTTGGTGGGCCCCGGGGAGTATGTGCTCGGCGTGAACTCACCGTTGGCGAACTTCTGCTATGCGGATTCCGCGGTCGAAGCGGACTTTGATTTCTATCCGGACCTGAACAATACGGGAGATTCGGTGTCCCTCGCGTTTGGCCAGACGGTGGTCGATGCGGTCGATTTCTTTGCGTGGCAGAACCTTCCGGCCGGCGCTTCGCTTAGTTTGAAGAGCGGATTTGTGAGCTCCAGCGCCAACGATTCGGAGTCCGCGTGGTGTTCGGCTCCGGGTTATATTGAGGCGGCCGCCGGCGATAAAGGCACGCCGGGGGCGGAGAATGACTGCCCCTAGCAGTACGCTGCAACACTCAACCATAACCGCGAAGTGCGGGGCCGCGACAGCGCCATGGCTCGGTCGGCGCGCTAGCGCGGCAGCCGCACCACCCGGTGCAGGAGTTGGGCGACTTCTGGCGTGTCAAAACCTGCTTCGATTCTCTGTAGGGTCTCCATTGCCGATCCCGGATCGTCGGAGTAGTGGCTTAGATAATGACGAAACCGCGCTCCGGACGTCTGAGCCGTAAGCTCCGGGTGAAACTGGCTCGCCCAGAATGGGGCCCCGTTTACGCGAAAGGCCTGGTTGGTAGAGACTTCTCCCGTCGCCAGCAAGGTGACGTCGCGAGGGAGCTCAACCACGTGATCGTGGTGGCCCTCCTGAGCGGAAAAGCGCTTTGGAAGGTGTCGAAACAGCATGTCGTCAGAGGCAGCTGCGGTGCACTCCAACCAGGTGGCGCCGAGTTCGGTGCGCGCCGGATCTCGGATAACTTTTCCTCCTAAGGCGACCGCCAACCCTTGGAATCCGAAGCACGAAGCGTAGGCGGGGATTTGCAGTTCTGCGACGCGAAGGCACAGCCGAATCCCCGCTTGAATCCAATCCACATCGTCGAGCACGGAGTAAGCCCCGCTTCCTCCGAAGAAAATGGCGTTGTACTCACGGAGTTGGCCGTCGGACGGCGTGCCGTTGGCCATGGGGTGACGGTGTAGAGAATCGACAGGAATGCCGGCACAATCGGCAAAACACTGGTGCTCGTGGAGCGCCATGGGGTCGTCGGGGTCCCGAAGGGAGACCAGCAGAGCGCGAACCATA
>SYKL01000489.1 GCA_005797785.1 Pseudomonadota bacterium
GCAGCCTGCATGCTGGGTCAAGCGAAAACCGTCTACCAAGCCGAGATCGACGCCGCGTGCGAACTGATCGATTTCTGGCGATTTAATACCTTCTATGCAGACAAGATTGCCCGGGAACAGCCACCTCGCCATTCTCCCGGCACTTGGAACCGTCTGGAATACCGTCCGTTGGACGGATTCATTTATGCGGTGGCTCCCTTCAACTTCACCTCGATCGCGGTAAACCTTCCAACGGCGCCCGCCATGATGGGCAATACGTCCGTTTGGAAGCCCGCCGTCACCTCGGCGCTGTCGTGTTGGTATCTGGCCCAACTTCTCGAGAAAGCCGGTCTCCCGCCCGGTGTGCTCAATATGGTAAACGGTCACGGCCCCGACATCAGCCAAAAAGTGCTGAACCGACCGGAGCTCGCGGGCATCCACTTTACCGGTTCTACCAATGTTTTCCAAAGCATGTGGAAGGCCGTCGGCGACAACATCAGCCGATACCGGCAATATCCTCGTCTTGTTGGCGAAACCGGCGGAAAAGACTTTATTTTGGCGCACCCTTCCGCCGACCCGGTGGCGCTATCGGTGGCGATCCTCAGGGGCGGCTACGAATACCAGGGCCAGAAATGCTCCGCTGCTAGCCGGGTTTATATCCCAGCGAGCCTGTGGGACGAGGTGCGCGATCGCACCCTCGGCGGACTCGCAGACATGAAACAGGGCGATGTCCGCGACTTCACGAACTTTGTGTCGGCGGTCATCGACAAGCGCGCCTACAAAAAGCATCTGGAATACCTCGATCTTGCCCACAACACGGCGACGGTGCTCGCCGGCGGCGGCGGCGACGACTCGACGGGCTGGTACATCGAACCCACGTTTGTACGCGTCGACGATCCAAAACATCGGTTGATGACCGAAGAGATCTTCGGGCCCGTGGTTACGGCCTATGTGTACGACGACTCCCGGTGGAACCAAACCCTCCAGTTGGTCGATACGACCAGCCCTTACGCGCTCACCGGCGCCATCTTCGCCAACGACCGGCGGGCTTTGGCGCACGCGGAGCAAGCTCTGCGTGGTGCCGCTGGAAACCTGTATTTGAACGACAAGCCCACCGGCGCGGTGGTCGGCCAGCAACCCTTCGGCGGCGGCCGGGCATCCGGCACCAACGACAAAGCCGGCAGTGCAGCACATCTTTTGCGTTGGACCAGCCCGCGCACGATCAAAGAGACCTTCGTTCCTGCCACCGATTGGCGCTACCCCTTCCTTGAGAGTGACGAATGAGCCAGTCCAAACCGTCCATTGTCACCGCGGCGATCACCGGCGTCCTGACCGACCCCAAGCAGACCGGTGTTCCCGTCACTCCGGAAGAGATGGCCAAAGAAGCCAAGCTTGCCTGGAATGCTGGTGCAACCGTTGTTCACATTCATTTCCGCAATCAAACCCCCGGCATGGGACACCTGCCGACCTGGGACCCGGAAGTTGCGGCGAGCATTGTCGATGCGATCCGCGCAGAATGCCCGGGAATGCTCATCAATTGTTCCACGGGCGTTATCGGTCCGGATCTGTCGGGACCGCTCGGCGTCCTTGAACGCGTCAAACCCGAGGTGGCCGCCATGAATGCGGGCAGCCTCAACTACCTGAAAGCGCGCTCCAACGGCACTTGGGCGTGGCCGCCGATGTTGTTCGACAACCCCGTCGAAAAAGTCGAGAAGTTTCTCTCGACGATGCACCGGCTGGGAATCGTCCCGGAATGCGAAGCTTTCGATACCGGCATCGTGCGCTCGATTGATCTGTTTCGTCAAGTCGGTTTACTAAAAGATCCCCTGCACGTGTCGCTCGTCATGGGCGTTGCCTCTGGCATGCCGGCCAAAGCAAGTTGGCTGCCACTCTTGATCGAAGAACTCCCGCCCGGTGCCCACTTTCAAGCGATCGTGATCGGTCGCCAGGAAGTGTGGGAAGTACACAAGAAGAACGCCGAACTCGGCGGAGATGTGCGCACTGGTCTGGAAGACACCTTCTACCTACCGAACGGTGAAAAAGCGCGCAACAACGGCGAATTGATCGACGCCCTCGTCAAAACCGTCCGCAATGCCGGGCGCGAACCCACCACCCTCGCCGAAACCCGGGCGGCGTTCGGATTGAGTACATGATCCCGTTGAACACCCTGGTCGATCCTCGATCGGAGACTTTCGTCAGTAACCACGCGGCCAATCTCGCATCCGTCGAAAAGCTGCGTTCCCTTCTCGCTCAAGCCCATGCAGGTGGCGGTGAGAAGTACAATCTCCGCCACATCGAAAGAGGCAAGCTGCTTCCTCGCACTCGGGTGGAACTTCTCCTCGATCGGGACAGCCCGTTCTTGGAATTGTGTCCGCTCGCCGGATGCCACGAAAAAGGCGCCGTTCCAGGTGGTGCAGTGATCGGCGGTGTCGGACGCGTCAATGGCGTGGAATGCTTGATCACCGCCTCCGAAGCTACGGTTCAGGGTGGTGCCCTCGGCGCAACCGGCGTCAAAAAGTCCGGCCGTCTCGCCGAGATCGCCCACGAAAACCACCTTCCGGTGGTCCATATGATCGAGTCCGCTGGCGCAGATCTCCCGAACCAAGCGGAGATCTTCGTTCCCGGCGGTGCCGGCTTTCGAGAGATCACTCAACGCAGTCAGCTGAAACTACCGACGATCTCCTTAGTTTTTGGTTCGTGCACCGCCGGTGGCGCCTACATCCCCGGCATGTCCGACTACACGGTGATGGTCAAAGAAGCAGCATTCATGTATTTGGCCGGTCCACCCTTGGTGAAGATGGCCACCGGCGAAATCGTCGACGACGAGACCCTCGGCGGAGCCGAGATGCATAGCCGGCTTTCAGGCGTTTCCGACTACCTCGCCGAAGACGAACGCGACTGCATTCGCATCGGCCGGGAACTGGTCGGGCGGTTGGGTTGGAAGAAGCAAGGGCAGCTTCCCACCGGACCAGGCGATCTGCCTCTATATCCGACCGAGGAACTCCTCGGAATCGCTTCTTCGGACATCAAGGTTCCCTTCGACGCGCGCGAGGTGATCGCCCGCATCGTCGACGGCAGCCGATTCCATGAGTTCAAGCCCGCCTATGGGACCACGCTGGTCACCGGATTCGCAGAAATCGGCGGTTGGCGCGTCGGCATCCTCGCGAACAACGGCATCTTGTTCTCCGAATCCGCGAACAAAGGCGCACAATTCATCCAGCTGTGCAACCAAAGCGATACCCCGCTGTTGTACTTGCAGAACATCACCGGATTTATGGTCGGCCGAAGCGTTGAAGAAACCGGCATTATTAAGAACGGCGCCAAGTTGATCAATGCGGTCAGCAACAGCACCGTCCCCGCGATTACGGTGATGATCGGCTCTTCTTATGGCGCTGGAAACTACGCGATGGCCGGCCGGTCGTACAAACCTCGCTTTCTGTTCACCTGGCCGAACCACAAGATCGCCGTCATGGGACCCGAGCAATTGGCCGGCGTGCTCGAGATCGTCAAGCGAGAAAGCGCGGCCAAACGCGGTGAAGTCGTCGACGAAGTTCAGTTGGGCATGATCAAACAGATGCTTGCAGGCAAGGTCGAACAGGAGTCCACCTGTTGGAGCTCCACCGGGCGGCTGTGGGACGACGCGGTCATCGACCCCCGCGATACCCGCACCGTTCTCCTATTGGCCCTTTCTGCGATTCACAGCGCCCCGGTCCAGGGTACGACGGCCTGGGGCACCTTCCGCCACTGATAGACGCCATTGCGCAAGAGGAAATGATGCCGATCACGAAGGTGCTAGTGGCCAACCGGGCGGAGATCGCCCGAAGGGTGTTCCGAACCTGCCGAAAGCTAGGAATTCATA
>SYKL01000490.1 GCA_005797785.1 Pseudomonadota bacterium
CCATTTGTGGTGATGGCCCGAGGTCTGGTTCTCGACCACGCGGCGGAAAAGATCCTGGCGCGACCGTTCCCCAAGTTCTTCAACTATGGCGAGAGGAACGCCCGTGTACCGGACGAGCCGTTTGAGGTGCTGGAGAAGCTCGACGGGTCCCTGGGGATTACGTTTCACGACGGCCGTCGTTGGCGCGTGGTCACCAAAGGTTCGTTTCGATCGGAACAGTCAGCGTGGGCCGAACGCTGGCTTCAAACGCGAGACCTGTCGCACCTGAACGTTGGCACCACTTACCTGTTTGAGATCATCTACCCCGAAAACCGCATCGTGGTGCACTATCCGTTCGAAGGGCTGGTGCTGTTGGGGGCGTACAACGCCGAAGGTTGGGAACTCTCGCGCTCCGACCTCGCGTCCATCGCGGAGGCGTTGGGGGCGCGGTTGTGCGGTGCTCAGTCTTACGCTTCGATGCGCGAAATTTTGGATGCCGTAGGCGGATTCGATGCGACCCAAGAAGGCTTTGTGGTGCGTTTCGAATCCGGCTATCGGGTGAAAATCAAGGGGTCTGAGTACTTGAGGATCCATCGCTTGATCAGCCGGGTTACCCCGCTCGCGCTTTGGGAGGCCTGGGCCGCCGGGGACTCACTCGACGCGATTCGTAGGGAAATTCCCGAGGAATTCTGGGGCGACTTCGACCAAATCCGAGGTCTGCTGCAAGCCCAGCACCTAGCGCTGATTCAGGCCGTCGAAACGGGCGCCGAGCCCTACCAATCGCTGTCCGACAAAGAGTTGGGTTTGGCCCGCGCCACCCTCCCCGAGCTCCTCCGGACGTTCCTGTTCACGTACCGCAAAGGTGGCCCGCAGTGGTTTGAGGCACCCAAAGCGCGCGACTCCATCTTTCGGCAAATCCGCCCGACGGGAAATGCGTTGGACGGGTACGTTCCGAGCGAGGGGATCGTTCGAATGCAGTCCGACGATGGATGATCCCTTGCGAACGTTCTACCATGGCACCCGAGCGGATCTAGAACCAGGAGACCTGATTCAGCCCGGTTATTCCTCCAATTACACCGAGCGGAGGTCGCCCTGGGTCTACTTTACCGAGACGTTGAACGCGGCGATCTGGGGCGCAGAACTGGCCAAGGGAGAAGGTCCAGGCCGAATCTATCGGGTGGAACCCACCGGCTCATTTGTGGATGACCCCAATCTGACCGACAAGAAATACCCGGGCAACCCCACGAAGTCCTACCGAAGCCGTGAGCCGCTGCGGGTCTTGGAAGAGCTCCTGACTTGGCAGGGACATTCCCCGGAGGAAATCCAGACGATGAAAGACGGTATCGCGGGTCTGGAGCCCATCGATGACTGAGGCGGTACACCCGCCCGCAACCGGTTAGAGCGATCCTCTTTGTGAAATCCAAGGGGGGCGTGTGAGCGGGAAAATCGTTCCGTGGTTTTGGGCGATCGGGTGCACAGCGGCGCCCCAAGAATCCGCCCGGGAAACGGATTCTGCGCTGGAGACCGATCTCCCCGAGGAGACCGATTCCCCGGGGGAGACCGATCTCTCCGCCGACACGGATTTGCCGTCGTGCGAAAGTTGGTGCGCGCAGATGGAAGAAGTCTGCCCCGAGGAAGCGCTGCATCCGCATGAAAGTTGTATGACCTTCTGCGAAAACGACACCACGGCACCGTTTGCCGTTGGCAGCCTGTCGGACACCACCGGAAACTCGCTGGGATGCCGGTTGAATTGGCTGCAACTGGCATCACAGGCAGACAATGAAATGGACCGGCTCCAAGCCTGCGGGTACGCCCACGCCTCGGGTGGGGACCAATGTGGCACCTTCTGTGAGAACTATTGCGAGGTCGGCTTGCAGACCTGCGGTGAGGCCAACGACGCCTTGATGGACTCTTGGCCGGAGACTTGGGTGGACTGGGACACCTGCATGGACGTCGGTGGAGACTACCCCGTTGAGGTTCTTAGCGGCATCTCACAGACGGAGCAGCACTTTGGCTATGGGGACACCGTGCAGTGCCGCCTCCACCACGAACAGGCTGCCGTCATTCAGGGGGCGGATCAGGCCGCACACTTCGATTTGCACTGCCAGCATGCTTCAATGGCCTCTTCCGACGACACATGTTCCGACGAGGCGTCACCCAATCTTCCCAATTATTGTGCCTTTGCTACCACTTTCTGCACCGGCGATCTCGCCCTGTTTCCCGACGCCAACCAAAACACGTGCATGACGATCTTGGGCAACTATGTGGGGGAGTTCCCCGGATATGAAGAAGGGCCGTTCGAGAGTTTCGTTGACGAGGCGGGCAATACGTTGGGATGCCTCAACCACTGGATCGTGCTCACCGCATTGGATCCGGAAACCTATTGTCCGATCGCCGACTGGGATCCGGAACATTGGGTGACCGAGGGCGGCTCGGCGGTGTGTGCGCCGGAGTGAGTCGGACGACGGACGATTCACGGATGCTCCGGCAAGCGGGGGGTCGTGGGATGTTTCTGTGAATGAATGCCGAAGGCATCGGAGCAGTGCGCCTGCAAAGGAAGTCGCGTGAAGTCGGGTCGCCCCGTCCAGATAGTCAAGTCATTGACTATTCCGGGTGCCGTGGTAGACTCGCGAAGTCTGAACGGAGGCGGGATGAAGTCGTGGATCTGGTTGTTGGCGCTCGGTTGTTCCACCCCTGCGCCGGAGGTTCCAACCCCACCGCCAACTCCAGCCGTGGACGTCTCCAAGTACACGGGGATCTTTCAGGGTCCTTTGCCTGCCCGTTGGGATCGCGCCGGCGATCCGGCCCTTGAACAGAAGGTTCAGTTGGGTCGCATTCTTTACTACGATCCGGCGCTCTCGCTCAACAACGACATCTCCTGCAACAGTTGCCATCAGCTCGATCGTTTCGGCGTCGACAATCAGCCCACATCGCCGGGACACCAGGGACAACGCGGCGATCGCAACTCGCCCACCGTCTACAATGCCGCAGGCCACTTTGTTCAGTTTTGGGACGGCCGGGCTGTCGACGTGGAAGCGCAGGCCAAAGGCCCCATCTTGAATCCCATCGAAATGGCGATGCCGAGCGAACCCGAAGTGATTCAGCGTCTTTCCGCCAAAGAGGAATACAAGAAGCTGTTTGCCGACGCCTTCCCTGGGGTTTCGGATCCGATCACCTATGACAACTTGGCCGCAGCTATCGGTGCTTTTGAACGCCGTCTGTCGACGCCGGGTCGGTTCGACAAGTTCCTCGGGGGCGATGGAGCGGCCCTTACTCCGGAAGAGGTGGCGGGGCTGGACCTGTTCGTTTCTTCGGGGTGCGTGGCCTGTCATGGCGGCACCCTGGTTGGCGGAACGATGTACCAGAAGATCGGCGTCGTGAAGCCCTATGAAACCGCGGATCTTGGCCGCCAAAAGGTGACCAACGCACCGGCCGACGAAAAGATGTTCAAAGTGCCCTCCCTACGAAACATCTCGAAGACCGGTCCGTATTTTCACGACGGATCGGTGGCGACCCTGGACGACGCCATTCGCAAGATGGGCGAACACCAACTCGGCAAGACGTTCACCGATGCAGAGGTAGCTTCGATCGCGACCTTCTTAGGGGCGCTCGACGGCGAAGTGGATGCGGCCTACATCGCGAAACCGGCGATTCCGTAGCCTCAGCGGGCGAGGTAACTCACCAACGCCAGCAGCCAGAAAGCGATGTCGGCAAGGCCGAGCGCAAGGCCGATCCATCGTGCGATTTTCTCGGCAAAGAACGACAGGAACACGGCCAGCGCGCCTCCCGCAAAAGCGAGAAGGAACACGATCGCTTGGACGAATGGCTTCCAGCCGGCCGGCAGGTAGCGGTCCTTCAATCCGCTGCTGAGCAGCGTAAACAGCCCATCGAGGCCGAGGGGGCCCAGGCAACCGACAAAGATAGCGACTCCGATCGCCGCTACCCCAACTTTTTGCCCGCGCGTCATCTGGCCTCCGAGGGCACCGTGTAGCTCTCGATCGGTTCCCTTACACGTTGCGGGGTGTTGCAGTGCGATCCCGGGGACGGTCCGTCGGCATACGACAGGCCCGGGAGGCTTGCCCGACGTGGCCGCACCTGAGGGCGCGGCTGGTGTCCACGTGCGGGAGGCGGAAGTGGTATGCTCCCGTGCCATCCCGCGCGAGGTGCCAACCGTGACACGTGCCTGAACGCCACTGCCCTTCGCATCGCCTCGACTATCCGGACCTTGAGGAATGGCTCGCTGATCTCGAGGAGCCGCTTCCCAGCGCAGACGAGGTCCGTGCCAATCCCGGCGCGTGGTGCACCATCTGGCGCG
>SYKL01000057.1 GCA_005797785.1 Pseudomonadota bacterium
CCGTCGCGCACCGCGGCGGTCAATGGAGAAGCCACCTTTTCTCCCGCTTTCAATCCTTCTAAAACAATCGTCGTCTCGGCGTTGCTCTCGCCGATGACCACCAACCGCTCCTCCAACTGTCCCCCGTTGGCCACAAACAGGCGATGAACGCCCCCATCGCTTCTGAGAGCGTTGGTGGGGACGGAAACGGCCTCTTGAACGCCGGTGATCACCCGGGCGCGAACGAAGGAGCCCGGCTTGAGGCCGTCGGCATCATTGACGACCGCTTCAAACATCAACGAACGGCCTTTTTCGTTGAGCGAGGGAGCGACCCGGTCGACGGTGGCCGTGCGAACGACGGTTTCACCGGGAACCTCGAATTCCACCTTTTCGCCGCCTTGAATGCGCGCGGCTTCTTTTTCTCCGACGCTCAATTCGAGTCGAAGGGCGTCCATCCCCACCAATCGGAAGGCGGGCGTGTCGTCGCGAACGTATTCGCCCGGAGACACTCGGCGCTCGGCGATCACGCCGTCAAAAGGGGCCCGCAAGCCTGTGTCTCCCAGGCGAACCTCCACCGATCGCAGGCGGGCGCGGGCAGCGTCTTCATTGGCCTCGGAGGTAACGCAGCTCGCTTTGGACTTTTCGAGCGCCGCCTGATTGCTTAAACCCTTGTCAAACAAGGTTTGCGCGCGTTCGCATTCGTCTTTGGCGACGCCATGGTTGGCTTGGGCCAGCGCTAGGGCGGCCCGCGCTTCATCCACCGAGGCGGAAAGCAGGCGGTCATCCACCTTGAGCAGCAGATCCCCCTTGCTCACGGACTGACCGCGCTCGGCATGGACCGAGGCGACCCGCCCGGTGGTGCCGGCGGCGACCAGGGACTCATTGTCCCCGGCGACCGTGCCATTGGCATCGAGGGCGACGGTGGCCGACGCCGGAAGCGCCGCGGCGAGTGGAACAGAAATGGGCGCTTCCGCTGTTTCCCCCGAAGAAGTTTCGGTGGAGGGGAGACATCCAACCAGAGCGAGCAACAACAATAGTTTGATATGCATGGCCTTTGACTATCTTCAATTGTTGCAAAAGTCAACTATTGACGTGCCGCAACATGCGGCATAGGATGAAGGCATGTCCGGACGACGAGAAAGTGCGCGCGACGCTTGGCTTCTGATGTTCGAATTTTTCGAATCTCAGAAGAATGCCTTTTTTGCGCTCGCGGAAGAATGCGGTGTGACGCCGATTCAGTTGCATTTGCTTCGTGCGTTAGACACGGTAGAATTTGTACCTATGGGTCAAACCGTGGTGGCGCGGGCGTGCGATCGGTCCACGCTGACTCGCCTGGTGGACCGCCTGGTTAGCGAAGGCCTGGTCGAACGCCGAGAGTCTGAGATTGACCGGCGCGTAAAGGAGATTCGCCTCACGGCAAAGGGTGGAGAATGCCGCGATCGCATCGATGCACGCCTCAAGACGCCGCCTCGCGCGATGGCGCAGCTCAGCGAGGAGGATCTTCAGGCGTTGATCGAGATCTTAGGGCGGGTGGTGCGCACTGAGAGCTGATGGCGCCCTCCTGCCGCACCGAGCTACAGGATTCGGCGGAGCGGCGGGATGATCGGACGGCAAACCTACAGCATGTTGGCGCTTGCGCTGTTTTTCAGCCAGGCGTGCGGTGAACCCTCTGCGAAAGCTCCTCTTCAGCCTTGGGGGCAGTGGGTGTGGTCGGACGCCGACGTCCGAGTGTTCGAGCAAAGCCGTGCAAAGTTGCCCGATCTTCAGGCGGCGGTGTGGATCGCGACGATCGAGGGCTGCGCGGACGGCCGGTTGTCCGCGGATCTAGGCTTTTCACCGTCTAAGGTCGCTTCGCCCGCGCTGTTGGTTAGGTTGGACGATGATTTCTCGGTTTGCTGGAATTTATCGGACGCCGAAGTGTTGGCGGCCGTGGATGAGAAGTTGGGCCGGTTGTTGGCGATGGCTGACCAAGCGGGCGTTCACGCTACGGAGATTCAGCTGGATTATGATAGTCCTACCTCGAAATTGCCGCGTTGGGCGACCCTGCTAGCGGGTTTGCGGCAGCGATCTCTAAAAGGGAAAAACGTGTGGATCACTAGTCTGGTCGCCCATCTTCAGGAGCCTTCCTATGGGGATTACTTTCGGGACACCGTGGACGGTCACATGATCCAGGTGTTTGATACCGGAGATCGGGTGGGGACGGCTGCCGACATCCGAAAAACGTTGGATCGTGCGGCAATGCCCTTTCGCCTCGGTTTGGGGGCATTTGAGCGGCAGAACCATGGTGTGGCAGTAACTGAACATGGGCGCTGGTTTTCAGAATCGGGACCGATTACGCAAAGCGAATGGTACCGGGGGACGTGGGTTTTCCCGGCCGGGCGGCCTTGGATTGAGCGGCTGGAGGACAAATGATTCGGTGGGTGGCGGCGTTTGCGTTGGGGTTGGCGGTGGTACCGGAAGCGTTGGCCTGCGGCGGCCCCGCTTGGGTCGACTTGTATCAGCCGCTGATGCCGATCAGCAGTCAGACCAACGGGTGGCTGTACGACTTCGATGGCTTTGAAACGATACCCCATCCGGATGTGCGCTTTCTTGGCCCTGCGCTCCGAATGGCGCCAGAAAAGTACCAACCCCTTTGGGACGCGGTGTACCCGGCACCGTATTCGGAGGAGCCACGTCGTAAAGTTGTTGACCAACCGACCGCGGCGGGTACCTTCTTAGCGGCGGCCGAAACCGGCGATGTCGCAGCGATGGAGCCTGCGGCACGAGCGGTGGTTCAGGAGATGCTCGATCGGGCGGCGATCACCGCCACGGAAGGCGAGGATATGACAGAACTTCGCCTCGCGGTGGAGTTTTCGGAGTTGAAGGGCCTCTTCGCTTCGGCTCCAAAGGAGCAGGTGAAACTCTATTTCCGTGGGGATAATCCGCGTCTGCTGCCGCCAGCGCTTCAGGGCGCTTTTGTGGTGCGGACCGCCCCGCGGGAAGAGGCCGCCAAGACGCTCGCCGCGGCGCCAAAACACCCCAGAAGAGCCTCTTTGAGGCTGCGCATGCTGCAAGAGTCGATGCGGACGGGAATTCCGGACGGGTGGGATGTGTACGGGGTTCGAGAGGCCATGCCTGCGGGTCAAGGGCAGAAACTCATCACCGAAATCGACCAATGGCTGACGGATTTTCCGGACCACCCCTTGGCTGACTACGTGCGCCTGTACAAACTCCGAGTGTGGTACATCACGGGAGAGTCGGCGTTGGCGTGGAAGTTGTTGGTGGACGAGTATCCCAAGCACCCGGTGCGGATCCTCGGTGAAATGCGGTTCATGGAGCAACAAGGGAGCGGTCCCGAGGGCGTCGACCTGAAAAAACTCCCGACCGAGCTGGTTCCGGTGTTGATACGTCACACCGCATTGAGCGAGGAAGACTGGAATTCCTGGTGGAAGCTGGCGGATGCCAACCCTGGGGCCCCTTGGGCGAAGGAGCTCCAGCGCCAGCTGATGCTGCAGTTGATCGATGGTTCGCAGCCGTATGCCAAGTTGCCCACTGCCTTTCCGTTGAAAGCGGAGGCTCCGGATCCGGATTGGTCGATGCTGAGGTTGGCGGTGTTGGCGCTGTATGGCGAGGACGACGCGGCTTGGGCGCAGAGCGAGCTCGGTGGATCCGGGCCGTTTGCGCCGATTCGCGCCCAGCTTCGCCTTCGAAAGAGCGATTGGGTGGGAGCGATCTGCGAGCCGGGGATCGATGAGTCCGCGCGAAGCTACCTGATTCGGGTTTTGGCGCCCGATAAGGAGCTTGCCAAGCTCGCGAAGTCGGGTCCCGACGGTGTTCGGGAGGAAGCCAACGCGACACTGGCATTCCGGCAGGCCGCAGACGGCGATTGGTCGGGCGCCGCGAAGCGCATGGGTCCAGCTTGGAAGGAGGTCGCGAAGGAGGCGAAGAAACGGAAGTCCGATCCGTTGCGGTGGGCGCGGTACATGCAGGCGCACCGCGGGGAGCTGTTTGTCGGTTCCGAATACGATGAAGTGGTTTGGTATCGGTCGATGTGGTCCGACTACGAAACCTACGGTCAGGCGGCTGACCTCCCGTGGACCACTGCACAACAGCAGGAAGCACAGGAAGCGTGGATAAAATCCTCCTTTGAGGATTATTATGCCCTATCCGCTTATGCGACGTTGCTTGATCGGACGTCTGAGGCGGAGCTTCGCGCGAAGCCCGAGGAGTGGATGGCCATCATCGAGGAGGCCGATGGGAGCTACAACAAGCTTCTGAACTACGGTAACGGCGACTACTACATTTGGGGCGCGGTGATCCCGTCGTCGGAGCAGGCGGTTTCTGTGCGCAAGGCGGGCAAGATCGTGCGCGCCGAATTGCGGGCTAACGCGCCTCGGTAAGGGTGATTTTGGCTGTGGCGGCTCGGTCCGCCACAGCGAACTCAAGCGTGCAATGCTGTCCCGCTTGCACCTCGAAATCGATGGGCTTGGAATAGGCGATGCCGGGTGGCTCACCCTGGGTGATGAAAGCCGCTTCAAAGTGATGCTTTCCGAGAGCAATCGGGCTCTGAAAGATCCGGTTTTCGTAGGTTTGTGGTGTGCCGGGCGTGGTGGTGAGGTAGGCGCCGTCCAGCGAACAATCGCAGCGTTCCAACCAGCGTTTTTCTGGCGAGGGCATTCGCACGACCAGGGTGAGCACGGGTGCGCTCCCGGGTGTACGGTGCGCCTCCAAATGGGCTCGGATCTCGAAGGCCGTCGCCTCGGGCATCTGCTCGGCGAGGGGGCCGTTCGCCATGAATTCATGGCAGGTTTGAAATCCGATGGTGTAACCACCGCCCCAATTGGGGTTGTAGCACTCCCCCGTGTAGGCGAGCCCGTTGGGGGTGAGCTCCACCACCTTGTCGGCGGGGCAATGCAGGCCGGGGTCGTTTTCCACGTACCAGCCCCACTTCCTCGGAGGGACGAGGCTGTAGTCGTAGTCGCTCACCGGACCTCCAATCCGCACTTTGCTCGAATGTGCACCATCTCCGCCTTAAAAAAGTCGCGGAATGCCCGCACCTTCGGCGGGATGGCTCCGCCTTGGTGCACCAAATACAGGCTTGTACCTCGCTGAATCGGCCAGTCGCTGAGCACCTGGACCAAGCGGCCGCTGGAGACGTCGTCGTCGACCATGTCTTGGGTCAAAAACGTAATTCCCGCGCCGGCCTTGGCGAGCTCCTTGAGCAGCAGGGCATCGTGGGTGAGCGCGCGCCCGCTGAGCGCCAAATCCAAGGTGGTACCGTCAGCGTGCTCAAAGGTGAGCGGCTGGCTTCGGCCTCGGAGGGGGACGATCAGCAGATCGTGTTGCTCCAGCTCGCTGGGGTGGGTTGGAACCCCCTTGCGAGCGAGGTATTCCGGAGAGGCCACCAGAATCCCCGCCAGATCGAAGAGGTGATGGGCGATCAAGGTGGAATCCGGAAGCCGCCGGGAGATCCGCAACGCCAAATCCAGGCGATGTTCGCCGAAGGATAGCACCGCGTCGGTGAGAACCATCTCCACATCGATGCCGGGGTATTGGGCGAGAAACTTTGGAAGCGTGCGGCTTAAGACGGAGTTTCCGATGCCTTGAGGGGCAGTGAGCCGCAGGGTACCGCAGGGGGCGGCGCGGGCCTCCCGCAGAATGGCGGCGGCATCGTCGAGAAGATCGAGGGCGTGCCCCGCTTTTTCGCGGTAGATCAGCCCTTCGTCGGTGGGTTCCACCCTTCGCCCGTTGCGTCGGAGCAGGGGGGTGCCGAGCGTGGATTCCAGACGTGCAATGCGTCGACTGACGTACCCCTTGGTCTCCCCTAACGAGCGGGCAGCGTCGGTGATCGAGCCCAGGTCAACCACCCGGCAAAAGGTGGTGACATCGAGGGTGTCGACAAAGGTTTCGGATTTGGAAACTGAATGTTCATTCTTCAATGTATTGTCCCAGTGGGAGAAACCATTATCTTAGGGAGGTGATTCGGCAAGGAGGTATGTATGTCAACGAACGCAACCACGGTATCGGCGCCCACTTTTCCAGTTCTGAGCGGTGGCCTCTGGGTCGCGCAAGGGCTGCTGGCCGCCCTGTTTCTGGCTGCGGGTGCGATGAAGAGCACTTCCCCAACGGCGGATTTGGTGGCGAACGGACTCGCTTGGGTCGCGAATACGCCGGAAGCCTTGGTGAGGTTTATCGGCGTTTCCGAGCTGCTGGGGGCCGTGGGCCTGATTCTTCCGTCGGCAACCCGGATTCTGCCGTGGCTCACGCCGCTGGCGGCGGCGGCGTTGACCCTGGTGATGGTGCTCGCATTTGGAATGCACGCGTGGAATGGTGAGTATACGGGGTTACCTGTGAACGTGGTGATTGGCGCTCTTACCGCCTTTGTGGCTTGGGGACGGTGGGTGAAAGCGCCCATCCAGGGGAGATCATGAGTTTGAAGGTCGACGTGTGGTCGGACATCAGTTGTCCCTGGTGCTTTGTGGGAACGCGGCGGTTGCAGCAAGCCTTTGACGGACAGGATGTGGAAGTCACGTTTCATCCGTTTATGCTGCGGCCGGATGCGTCCGCTGCGGGCGAAAATGTGCATGAGATGCTCCGAACCAAGTACGGGAGGGAGCCCGCTCAGATGTTCGCGCCGGTTCACGATGCAGCGAAAATAACGGGGATTCCCCTGGACTTAAACCAGCAGCCATTGATGTTCAACACCGCTGCGGCGCACACGTTGTTGCGGCATGCGAAATCGAAAGGAACCCAGGTTGCATTGGCCGATGCGTTGTTTAATGCCTATTTCTTGCAGGCCAGGAACATCGCCGATCGGAACGTCTTGGAAGAGCTCGCGGTTCAGCATGGTTTTCGGGTGGGCGAGGCGGCCTCGTTGCTCGCGGCGGCTGAGATCGAGCTCACACGAAAACAGGCCAGAGATGCTGGTACCAAGGGGATTCGAGGGGTTCCATTTTTTGTGTTCAATGGGAAATTGGCCGTCTCCGGCGCTCAGACGGTTCAGGTATTGAAAGCCGCAGCGGAGCAGGCTCGGAACGCGGGATAGTACGGCGATAGAGGTTGCCCCACTGCGCGTCGGTTGTGATATGCAATCGCGCGCGGAGGGTGGGCATGTTTTGGGTTTCGACGGCTTGGGCGTTTGACGCGGCGGAGTTTCATGAAGAACAGCCGGTGCAGGTGGCTCCCGAGGGATTTGCATTCACCACTCGGGCGACCGATGACGCTGCAAAAAAGGCGAAATTCCCCACCTATGTGGTGGTGTACGGGGATGCTTTGGAGGCCGGGTCCGGCGGTTTTGGATCGGCTACCGAAAATGCAACCGAGTTGACCTGGAAACAATGGTCGATGGACCCCGCGTTTGACCCGAAGGAGTCGATCCTGATCGTTCTCGGCATGGACGAACGCGAGGTGCGGGTGCGCATGGGGTCGCGGTGGGATGCGGAACTGGGCTTGCACAATGACGCTTTGCTGCCGATCATTGACGCGAATTTCATGCCGTTGGCGGTGGCGCAGGACTACGATGGCGGGCTCGCGGCCCTGGTCGACGGCATCAACACTGCCGTTGAAAATGGAATTTGGTGGGAGACTTACGGAGTCGCCTTGGGGTTGGTGGGGCTCGGTGGCGGGGGGGCGTTGGCGGTCGCCACCGTTGGCGGGTTTTGGGCGGTCAACCGTCGTAAGCAGGCGGAGGTCGTTGCGGCTGAGTTTCGGCAGGCGGTTCAAGAATGGCGTACCAAGCTGGACATGGCGGAGAACAAGCTCACCGATCTGTTGATGAATGTGGAGCTTCGCGATCAGGTGTTGGCGCTGAAAATCAAGGGTGAACGCACGAAGGCGTTGCTCGATGAGGTGACGGACGAGTTGGATGAACTCCGGCTCGGGATTGCCGCATTGAGGGAGCACATCGAGCGCATCGAGGCGCAGGCCAAAGGCAACGGAAGCGCTTCGGAATGGCGGGCCTCCCTGGCGCAGCTTCGGTCCGAATTTGAGTTCGATACCGGTCGGGTTTCCGCGGGTTTGTTCACCCCAACCACCGAAAAAATCATGCTCGACCCAGAGAAGTTTAAGACCGCATTGGAGGAGAGCTGGGCCGTGGCGCTCGCCGGTTGGGAGCGGTTGACCGACGCGGTGGAGGCTTCGCTCCGCGACGCGAGCGCGGACCTGGTGGCTAAAGATTTGGATGAGGCACTCGAAAAGCTCAAGCGGGAGCGGATTTCCCTGGTGTGGATGGACGGACATCCGCTGCTGCCCGATCGCGAAGCCGCTTGGGCGGGGTTGGACGAGCAACGCCGCGCGGATCCGGTAGCCTACCTGGACGCACTTGAAAATACACTGAAAACGGCAGATACGTTCGAGGTTCGCGTGGACTGGTTGCTGGCCCAGCGGAAGGGGGCGAATGAGGCGCGGGCGGCGGCGGAACTGCCGGAAGTGGGCGAGCACGGGCTGGTGTTTTCCGTGGAGGCGGATGATCCGGTGGCCGCGATGTATGAGGTAGAAGATGCATTCTCGGCATTTGAGCTTGCGCTGGGTGTCGCCGATCCGCTCGCTTTGGAGGCGGCGCGGGATGCCTTGTTTGCGGCGTGTGCGGAAGCGAAGCGTCGGCGTGAGGATGCGTTGATCGCGGTAAATCGGGCGCCACGGGTTATCGACGACGCTTCAGCGAAGTTGGCCAGCGTTCAGGTCGAATTGGAGGCCGCTGCCGCCAAATTGGATGCCTTGCGCGCGGATCATGACGAGGGGTCGTTGGCGCCGGCGCTGGCCGAAGTGGCGCAAGCGAAACAGGATTTGAGCGAGGGTCAAGCGGCATTGGAGGAGGCGAAAAAGCACTTGCCGGGCCGTGATCTGGTTGCCGCGGATCGGTTCGCGCGGGCGGCGTTGGACGAACACGCGCAGGCCGCCGGCAACGTCGTGGAGTTGTGCGGCATCGTTTCGCAACTAATGTCCGCCAAGGACAGCTTTCAAAGCGCGTTTGGTGCGCTGGATGCGGACCGGGCGCGTTTCGCTGAGTTGTTGTTGCGGATCGACCAGCCCGCCACCGAGCTCGCCGCCGGCGATCAGAAGTTGGCGGCGCTCAAGCCGCAGCTGGCCGAAAATCAAGGTCCGAGGGACTGGAAGCAGGTGTTGGAGCAGGTGATTGCGGTCCGCAAAGCATGGTCGGACCGGGTGTCGGTCCTGGAGGCGAGCCATGCGGCGGCGCGGCCGTCCGCGGTGGGGGCGCTCGATTGGATGTTGGCGGGGATGGGCGGCGGGCCGCATTCCGGTCGTTCGGGCTCGTACCGCAGCTCCTCGAGCGGCTCGCTGTTTTCCAGTTCGCGTGCCTCGGGGAGCTCCCGTTCGAGCAGCTCCTTTTCCTCGTCGCGGAGCGGAGGCTCCAGCTTTAGCAGCGGAGGAAGCCGCAGTGCCGGCCGTTCGTTTAGCTCGGGCGGCCGAAGCGGGGGACGGAAGTTCTGAGTCTCGATAGTAAACGAGGTTGACTATCGGAGTGTTCAGATTGTTGCAGTATTTGCCAAGTTGGCGGGAATGCGGATAGTCGTGCCCGCCCAAGTGGAAGGAGTCAACATGCGCACGTTTTTGTTTTCGTTGTCTGCGGTATTGGTCGGTTGCGGTCCCGGCGGCGGCGTCGCCGACGCGGTGTACACGGTCACCTCGGTGAGCTCGGACTTCACCCAGACCTGCCAGGATCCAGAAGGTATTGAGAACTTCAACAATGACCAGTTCCCAGAGGCCGTCGATCCTGGCGAGGGCGGCGAGACCTCCGATGTGACCAGCGTGACCACCACGGTCGCTTCGCTCCAGTTCCGCACCGCCGGCGATGAAGCGATGATGGTTCAGGGCAACGCGGTGACCTTCGGCACTTGGAATTCCGAGGCCAAGGTGTGGGAGTTTGTGGTGGACAACTCCTACAACCAGGTGCAGGATGTCGCTGAAGGCGACTTCTATTCGTACGTTTGGACGTACGACGTCACCGATGTGACCACGTATGCGGTGGATTTCAAGGCGGGCACCGCGACCTACACCCAGGTCGACGCGGCGGACGACATGGAAGAGGAGACCGACGAGTGGACCGCGGATGAGATCATGAGCAGCTCCATGGCCAACGGTTGGTGGTACGGCATGGAAGGCGAGGGCGTCAACGATCCCACGTTGGACGATTGCGCGACCGATACCTGCGTGATCCAGTACATCACCAACTGCGAGACCACCGGCAGCCTGACGGTCGCCGAAGCCGCAGCCGAATAACGTTCGAAAGGACGTAAAAAGCCCTGACGGTATTCCGTCAGGGCTTTTTTGTGGGTGTCCGGGAGGGCCCGAGGGCGCTACAGCCCCCGAGCAGCCATGGCCGCGGTGGCCGGACCCTTCAAAATGTCGTGTTTGCGGACCCACTGGATCAGAGCGGATTTTTCCTCGGCCGGCACGTCAGGCTGCAGCGCGCGGGCCAAGTGCGCCATCGTCACCCAGGTGGGGGGCAGATCTTTCCATGTCTCTGGCGAAAGCACGTAAGTGCTGAGCGTGGCCATGCCGGGCACCTCGGCGTGCAGGCGATCGAGGTTGGCGAAATCCTGGCGCGCGAGAAGTTCCCCTTCGAGGAGGATCAGCACCGAGGGATCCGCGCCGGAGAGCGCCAGCGAGTCGACTTCGTTGATCGCCGCCAAGGCTTCGTTTGGATGGTAAACGAGTTTACCATCGAAGGGGGCCAGCTCCACGGGTTGGTCGCTCAGAATTCCGTTGAGATGGACGGTATCGACGTTGTTGGGCGAGGCGAGGAGCGAAAACACGGCCGTTTCCGGGTTGGCGTGGCCGGTCTGTCGCAACGCCAAAATGCGCGCGAGCGCCTGCTCGGACGACACCACGCTGCCGTGGGTGGCGAAGGAGGCGGCTTCCTCCAGCTTTCCAGCCGCGATCCAACTTTCCAGCCGCGGATGATCGTCGCCGATGACCACGGAGGGATCCGCTTTTTCTGCGGCATCCCAGGCCGCGATCGCCTCCTCAAACCGGCCTTCAGTGTGGAGTGCGTAAGCCAACGCGCGCTGCGTCCACGGATGCGCGGGGAATTTCGCAACCACGGCTTGATAGGCGGACACGGCTTTGGCGTCGGGGGCTAAACGCGCGGCCAAATATTGGGCGTCCGCGTCGTCGGGCTGGGCCTTGGCGCGCTCCGTGTAAAATTGTACTGCTTCGGCGGTGCGATCGGTGCGGTTGAGCAAATCCTGTCGGAGGCGATGCCCGTCGAGATCGAGCTCGGCCAGGTGTTTTTCGAGCCAAGCGGTCGCGGGTTCTGCGCCCAAGTGGGCCTCGAGGATGCCGGTGATGTCGGCGAGCTTCGTCTGGCCGGTGGCTGCCAGCAGGTCTGCATAGGTCGCGATCTGCTCGGGATTGGTCCGCAGCAAATACCGGAGGCAGGTCTGGCCCGATTGGCTTTCGATTTGGCCGAGGTGGCTGCGGGTGGTGACGCCATACTTGTTGCTCGTGGAGATCTGCTCCGGAGGCTCGACGAAAAGGTAGTCCGTTCGCGGAGCAAGGATGTCCTTCTGGCCGCAATAGCTGGTGACCTTGGGCTCCTGCATGGAGGTGCCGTACAGCACTTCCTCATCGAAAACCATGCCAATTCCGAGCACATTCCAGATGTGTTCCGACGAGTCCGAGCTGAGCGCCACACTGCCGGTCTCGATTTCCTTGCCGGCTTCGTCGGTGATCCGCAGGTTGTAGGTGCCGACGGGGTACGAACGGTTGTCGTAGGAGTCGGCGGGGATGGTGAATTTTTCGGAGCCGATCTCGGCGACCACCGGGACCGACAACCCGTTGACGACGGTGAGATCGTCGTAGCGGCTGGCGACCGCCGCGGTGACGGCCGAACCGGTGACGGTGAAGAATCCAGCGAACAATGCGGCGGCCACGGTGCCGTACTGCCACAGGGTGGTGGTGCCGCTGAGCGGAACTTTGCCGTAGAACCGGTAGCTGTTGTGGCCTTCAGTGCTGGCGACGTAGGCCGCGACCGGGAAGATCGGAATGAAGATGACGGTGAAAAACTGGGTGGTGACGTAGGTCTTGAAGTAGTGGTCCTGTTCGGTTTCGCCGTACATTTTCACGCCGATGCCGTTGAGCGTAAACATGCCGGGCGCGGCGGCGATGTCGGTGACGAACAGGCGTCGGTTGTTGAGCATGCGGTTTACCGCTTCTTGGTGGGCCTTGAAGCGGCCAAACCAATTCCCCCAAAGCAAGGCGCGGTACACGGCATGGGGGCTTCCCGAGGCCAGGGCAGCGGCGATTTTGGGGTCGGTCGCCACCAGTGCGAGCTCAGGAATCTTGTGCAACAGGCCAGCTGGATCGGACATTTACCCCCCTGCGCGAGCGTCTATTTCAGCCGTTTGCGATCCGTTAGGGTGGCGATCCACTTTGCAACGATTGGAAACCGGGTGGCAAGGTAAAGTGGTTGACCAATTCGGACTGGAGGATCGCGAAAGCCTGCGCTAAGGTGGGGGCGGCGGCATATTGCTGCCGACTTGGGAGAAACCATGGCTACCGTATGGGTCGAAATACGGGCGGCAGAGGGTGGCGCAGACGCCAAAGACCTCGTTCGCCTTCAGTTCAACATCTATCAAAAAATGGGGGTTCGGAGGGGTCTTTGAGTTAGAGCTCGTCGAGGAACGTCCGGGTTTTTGTTTGTTTCGCGCGACTGGAAAAGACGCGAACAACGCCTTTCGGATGGAGACGGGTGGGCATCGGTGGCAGCGAATTCCTCCCACGGAAAAGCGGGGTAGGGTGCACACATCCACGATCACTGTGGCGGTGTTGCCGGTCCCTTCCGAGGTGGAATTGACGTTGGACGACCGCGATCTGCATTGGTCGACCTGCCGAGCGGGTGGCAGCGGTGGCCAGAATGTGAACAAGCGGGACACGGCCGTTCAATTGACCCATCTGCCAACGGGGCTGATGGTGCGGTGCGAAGGAGAACGTTCGCAGCTCCAAAACAAAGAGACTGCGCGCACGTTGCTGAGGGCGCGGCTGTTGCAGGCGGCGCAGGCGGCGGACGACGAACGCCGGAATGCGATGCGGAAGTCGCAGCTGGGAAGCGGTCAACGCGGGGACAAGATCCGAACGGTGCGTGCGCAGGACGACACCGTGACCGATCACCGCTCCGAGCGCAGAGGCTCATTGACCCAGTATCTCAGGGGCGATCTCTCGTTTGTCGTGTAATTCTGGCCGGCGGGCGAGCGGGAGATAGTAGATCCCCGCTCGCTTTCTGGGAGGGTGCATGCTCGATCATCTGGGGATCTGTGTTTCGGATATGGCGGCCAGCCGCGCGTTTTACTCGGCGGCTTTGGCCCCGCTCGGCTACGCCGCACTGCGGAACTACACCAAAGAGCAGACCGGAAGCTTTGAAGGCACCGGTTTCGGCGTAGCGCCGAAGCCGGACTTCTGGATCGGCAACAACGGCAAGCCGCAATCCGGCGTTCACATCTGCTTTCAAGCGAAGGATCGCGCCACGGTGGATGCGTTCTACCGGGCGGCGATGGCCGCGGGCGCCAAAAACAACGGTGCACCGGGGATCCGCGCGCACTACCATGCGAATTACTACGGGGCGTTCGTATACGATCCGGACGGCAACAACGTTGAGGCGTGCTGCCACCTCCCTGAGTAGTCAAGTAACTTGACGATTGGAACCCCCGCACCGTGGTACAGTCGCGGGCGGGGGGTTTCCGGATGCGAAAATCGCTCAGTCTCCGCTTGTTCAGCACGTTCTTGGTGTTGCTGTTCGCCTACGGAGCAGGCTCGTTTGCCGCGAACCGGATGTTGATCGACAGCTATCGGGACCGGCAGTTCTTGGCGTTGATCGGGGAGATGGAGCGTTGGGGTACGCTGGCGAACTGCGACGCCGATCCAAAAAGCTGGTCGATGCCGGACTTGGGGCTGGGTGGGGTGATGGCGTTGAGCCCGGACGGGGTGCCGCTGTTCGAGCCCTCGCTGGGAAAATTTGAGGTTCCAGTGGAGGAGTTTCGCGTGGTACCGGCGGACGTTCCGCGGTGGGCGTGGAGCGGGACCATCCACACTGAGCGGGTCGGGGAGTGCCGCGATTTCTTGGTGTACCAACAAGAGTGGATGGGCTTTCCAGCGGGCCAACTCGCGTGGGTAACCTCCTACCGCATGATTTTGGCGGCGGTGATGGCTGTGGCGGCATGGATGTTCGTGGCGGCGCCGGTATTGCGGCGGTTGGAGGGGTTGGCGGCGGAGATGCATGCAGTGGAGCTCGCGGGTTTTCGGGGTGCGCTGAAAGTCCCCCCGGAAACGGAAATCGCGAAGGTGGCGACCGCGTTCAACCGGGCTGCGCAAACCGCGGTTTCGAGCATGGATGCGTTGATTCAGGCGGATCGCTCGATCCGGGAAATCGTTGCGAACGTCAACCACGATGTGCGCACGCCGATCGCGGCGTTGAAACTGTCGGCTGGAAAGTTGATGCGGTTGGCGCCGGAGGCGATCAAGGACACCACGCTGCTTGCGGATATCAACTATTTGGACGGTTTGGTGGGCAATCTGGCGCTGTTGGTGCAATTGAAAGGAAACCCGATTCCGCCGCCGCGGCGGGTGTTCGATCTTCGGGAGTTGGTGGATCGGGCGGTGGCGCGGCTGTCGTTGTTGGGCGAGGTGCGCTCGGTTTCAGTGCAAGGAGGAACGCCCGACGATCCGGTGTGGGTGAACGCCGAGGAGATTGGCCTCGAGCAAGCGCTGAGCAATTTGGTCCATAACGCCATCGATTTTGCCCAGGGTCAGGTGGCGGTTTCCTGCCAGGTTCGGACGGATGGGGTGTGGTTGGAGGTCGCCGACGATGGGCCCGGAGCGCCAGCGATCGAGATAGCCACGCTTTCCGAGCGCCATGTGCAGGGATCGGGCAGTCGAACCCGCGGTCGGTCGGGGCAGGGGTTGGGGTTGTCGATCGCCCGGGCGGTCGCAGAAAACCATGGCGGAACACTGACGCTAGAGAAGATCCCGGACGGCGGAATGTTGGCCCGGATCCATCTGCCGGCTTCGGTTCGCGCGACGCCCACATAGTAAAGCGGTTGACTAATGCGGGTGGATGTTGCGTATGAAAACGCAGGAGGCGATCCCGGCGGTCGGGTCGATGTATACTGGAGCGTACAGGGGTCTGCGTGTCGGACAGTCGCCGCTACCAAATCCAAAATGTGCTCGGTGAAGGTGGCTTCGGTCGAGTATATCGGGCCACCCTCGACGGCCCGGAGGGATTTCGAAAGGCGGTCGCCGTGAAGCTGCTTCGGCGCGATGATGTGGATACGTCCGTGCTGCAGCGGTTTCGGGATGAGGCGCGAATTCTCGGCTTGGTGCGCGATCGGGCGTGCATCAGCGTCGATCCTCCCATTCGGCTGGGTGGGCGCTGGGCCGTGGTCATGGAGTATGTCGAAGGCTACTCCCTAAGCCAGGTTCTGCCTCGGATGGTGGTTCCGCCGACGGCGGCATTGGAGATCGTCCAAGAGATCGCGCGGGCGTTGGACCGGCTGTACCGGCACCAGGGGCCGGACGGTCAGCCGTTGTTGCTGTTGCACCGCGACATTAAGCCCGCGAACATCCAGATCACCACCTCGGGCGAGGTGAAGATCTTGGACTGGGGCACGGCGCGGGCGTTCTTTTCGGCGCGGGAATCCAAAACGACAAACACGATTGTGGGCACCATCGGCTATGTGGCGCCGGAACGTCACGAAGGGAAGGAAGGTCCCGAAGGAGACGTATTTTCGTTGGGGGTGCTGCTCGAGGTGCTGGTCACCGGCGATAAGCCGATTGCCCCCCACCTGTTTCAGCCGCGCACGGGTTCGGTCACCCGAACGCCGGACATTCAGAAAGTAGTGGAGCTCGCTCGACAAATGCAGGCGATCTCCCCCGAACAGCGCCCCACCACCCGCGAGGTCGAGGATCGGGTGATCGCGCTCCGGAATACGCTTTCGGGGCCTACCCTGCGCAATTGGGTGGAGCACTTGGTGATTCCGCCGTCCGACCAAAACTACGAGGATGAGCTGGTCGGCAGCACGTTAACGGAAACGGACGTTTCCATCCGGGTGAGCCGAAAGCCGACGGACTCCGGCCCGAGCGTGGACCCCACGGAAGTGCTGGTTCGCCCGGATCCGGGGCTCGGTCGCCGCGTTTTCTTGCTATCCGGCCTGATTGTCGCGTTGGCGCTGACCTCTTTTTTGATGCTGCAACGCCGGATTGCGTCGCGAACGGAGGCTCCCGCGGCGGCGACCGCCGAGCTGGCGCCGGCAGAGGTCCCGCCGGTGGCGGAGGCGCCGGTGGCGGAGGAGCCGGAGGCAGGGAAGGAGATCCCGACGAAACAAAAGGCCGAGACCCGGGTCGAAACGCCGAAGAAGGCGCCGGTAGAGGTTCCCAAGGACGGGACGCCTGTGGAGGTTCCTACGGCGGTAGAAAAACCCCCCGAAATCACGGTGAAACCGCAGCCGGTGGAAGTACCACCAGTGATCGCCGAGGTTCGCAGGGTGTCTTTCACCTCCAAACCGTTGGGGGCCGACCTGCGGGTCGACGGAAAGTCGCTGGGCTCGACCCCGAGGTTGGATGTGGAGCTCCCGTATGGGGTCCATCAAGTTGAAATGATCCTGGGAGAGGATCGCATCCAGCGTCAGATCGAGGTAGGGCGGCATACACCGGCCCGTTGGCGTTGGACGGGGGGTGAGGGTTGGCAGTCCTTGGATTGATCGTCGCCCTGGCGAAGGCGGCGGAACCCAACTGTGATCCTACGGTATCCGTCAACCAGGCGTTGGACAGTTTCGGTCAAATCGATCTGGAAGCCGCCAAGGCCGCATTGGTGGAGGCGGAGGTGGCGGCGGGGTGTTCGGGCGTGGTGTCGCCGGAAACCTTGGGCCAATGGTGGCTGATCGATGGTGCGATCGCCGACACCGAGGGCGATACGGCGGGTGCGGTGGCCTCCTGGAAGGCCGCCGGTCGGGTCGCGCCCGAGCTTTGGATTGCGGACTTTGGTGAGGTCCTGAAAGCCCGGTGGGTGGCTGCGAACGATGCGCCGGGTTCGGAGGTCGGCCGAGTGAATGTGGAGCCGACCCTTCCTGAAGGGTACAGCGCGTGGATCGACGGGGTCGAAGTGAGCCTTCCGATCGAAGTGCCGGTCGGCCTGCATTTGGTTCAGATTGGGCGCACCGAAGGCGCGATGTCGCTCGCCCGGATGGTGGTGGTGTCCCCGCAGGCTGAGTTTACGTTGGGCCACCAATTGCGGGCGATCGAAGCTCCTCCACGCGCCATAGCGGTGCAACTGCACGTGGGCCTGGGGACGGAATTTTCGTTTGGAAAGGAAGTGCAAGTAGGCGAACTCATCGAACCCGGCACCAAAGCGATCGGCGACCTGACGGTTGGCGCACGCTTGGGTTGGAAATCGCTTTGGCTCCGGGTGGTCGCTGGAATGTCGGTATTCCCAGGAAAGTGGATCGTGGGCACCGGGTTGGACGAGCAAACCCAGTCGCCGACGGGCGCGACCCAGTCGGCGGTCGGAGGCAGCGGTAGCCTCGGCATCGGCGCCCACCTTGGGCTGCTGGAGATAGGCATCGAAGGGGGGATTTTCTGGCCGCGGCGGATTCCCTTGGGCGGGGTCGCCTCGGTCCAGCTCGGAAAAACTCCGCTTCGTGCGGAGGTGCGCGGGGGCACCTTCCTGGTCGCCGAATCCAAGCTTCAGGCGGCTGATCCGCTGCCGGTGTCACTCGAACCCTACGTCGGCTTATCGGTGGTGTGGACGCCCGATCTTCTGCGGTAGAGGAGCAATGCGAGGCCGAGCCCCCATGGCGTGAGATTTCCGCCGACGCTGTTGCAGAACCAGGAGGGCGGGATTCGTTCCGGCGACTGGGGTTCCTCGGCCGTCTCGCCAAGATCGGTATCGCAGGCGTCCGACTGATTGTCTGCATCGTTGTCGTCGCAGTCTGCACAGATGTTTTCGCCGTCGCCGTCTTGGTCGATCGGGATTTCGTCGATTTGTAGGTTGCAATCGTTATCTTTTTCGTCGCATTGTTCGACGTTGCCGCCGTAGACGTCGGGGTCGGTCCAATCGCAATCGTAGTTGCAACCTACCCCGTCGCCATCTGGATCATTGCCCTCATTCACCAGGCCGTCGCAGTCGTGATCGGTGAACGTCGAATCGCAGATGTCGTGTTGCAGGGGGTGAATGAACGGATTGTGGTCGTTGCAGTCGCCTCCACAGGCGGTCCATTGGTCGAAGTCGGCGTCGATGTCCTCTTGGCTGCCATCGCAATTGTTGTCGATGTCGTCGTCGCACCGTTCTTCGGCGTCCGGATGGACCAACACATCAAAGTCGTTGCAGTCGCAGGTTTGTAGGGTTTCTTCCTCGCAACTGCAATCTCGGTAGCCGTCGCCGTCCTTGTCGAATCCCTCGTCGGTCCATTCATCACAGTCGTCGTTGGGGCCATTGCAGAGTTCTTCGGCGTTGGGGTGCACATTGGCATTTCCGTCCCAACAATCGCCGGCGCACGTCGTGACGCCGTCGCCGTCGTTGTCGTCGTCTTGATCGTGCCGTTCGCGCACTGGGGCTCGGGGCAACAACCGTCATTGTCCCAGTCTTCTTTGTTTGGATTGGTGCCTGTATTCGGATTGCAGTCTTCGTCAATGTCGTTTGCATAGATCTCGAACTGGCCTGGGAAGATGTTCGGATCGGTGTCATCGCAGTCGATGGGACCGGTCCCGCATAGCTGCTGCACCGGGAAACCGTCACCATCGGAATCGTTTTCGAGGCCATCGTCGACGATGTCGTCGCAATCGTCATCGACGCCATTGCAGGTTTCGGGAGCATTTGCATAGACGGTGGCATTGTCACCTCTGCAATCGAGATGGTCGCCTTCGCAGGATCCCTCCCAACTGTGCGTATCGCCCGGGGGTGATGATGACGTCCAGTTGATCGTTGAGCGGGGTGAGGGTGAGGTCTTTTTCGTAGATGGTGAGGTCTTCGTCGTAATACCCCCCATCGATGAGGATCACGTCGCCATCAGAAGCGGCGTTGATTGCGGACTGGATCGTAAAATAGGGACCACTAAACTCGGACACTTGGAGATCGGCGCCCAGGGCTGTGGTGGTGACACCGAGCCCGGCAAGGGGCAGTCTCTTCCAAATGCCTGAAATCAAGTTTTTGCCTGCGCCTTTCGGCGTCGGAGGGTCAACAAAGCCAGGCCCAGTCCCCAAGGCGTGAGGTCTCCGCCGACGCTGTTGCA
Source organism: Pseudomonadota bacterium (assembly GCA_005797785.1). Taxonomy (GTDB): domain Bacteria; phylum Myxococcota_A; class UBA796; order UBA796; genus SYKL01. The sequence continues at coordinate 19,197 of SYKL01000057.1, forward strand.
GAACCAACCGGGGGGGATGGGCGCGGAGTCTTCGGTTTCGACTATCGGTTCGGAATCGTCGGTTTCGACTGGTGGTGCAGTTTCGCCGGGATCGGTGTCACAGGCGGCGGATTGGTTGGTCGGATCATTGTCGTCGCAGTCTGCACAGATGTTTTCGCCGTCGCCGTCTTGATCGATGGGAATTTCGTCGATTTCCTCGTCACAATCGTTGTCTTTTTCGTCGCAGATTTCGTCGATGCCATCGTTGATTTCTGTGTCCTGCTCGTTGCAGTCGTGAAAACAGGAGACGCCGTCGCCGTCAACATCCATGCCCTCGTCGATCTGGCCGTTGCAGTTGTTGTCTTTGAAGTCGCAGATCTCCGCCGCGCCCGGGTGGATGTTGGTCAGGTGGTCGTTGCAGTCGCCACCGCATGCCGTGTAGGCATCGTTGTCTTCGTCGACGTTCTCGTTGACCACCTGATCGCAATTGTTGTCCAGGGCGTCCGTGCAATCCTCTGGAAGACCCGGGCGAGCCAACGCGGTGGTGTCGTCACAATCGCAGGTGGCTTCGGTTTCGCCAGGGCAGCTGCAATCGCGGGCACCGTCGCCGTCGATGTCGAAGCCTTCGTCGGTCCATTCATCGCAGTCATCGTTGATGCCGTTGCATACTTCGGTGGCGCCCGGACGAACGGCGGCGCTTCCGTCCCAACAGTCGCCTTGGCAGGTGGTCAACCCGTCTTGGTCGTTGTCGTCGTCCTGGTCGATCGTTCCATCGCAATCGTTGTCGATCCCGTCCTGGCAATCCTCCGCCAAGAACGGATGTGCGCTGGATTCTTGGTCGTCGCAGTCGGGAAAGGTGTCGTCGCAGGCTAGGAAACCGTCGTGGTCGATGTCTCTCTCCATCCACGGGATCACCTGGTCGCAATCGTTGTCTTTTAAGTCGCAGGTTTCTGCTAAATTCGGCCGGGGATCGGGATCGCCGTCGTCGCAATCCCCGGCGGCCACCGTCACCCCGTCGTCGTCGTCGTCGTGGAGGTTGGTGGGTTCGTCCACCAAGCCGTTGCAATTGTTGTCCAGACCGTCGAGGACCTCTTCCATGGCCCAGCTGATCTGCGCGTCCTCGTCGTCGCAATCCTCGCATTGGAAGGAATCGGCGCACGGCAACTCGTCGCAACAGCCGTCGCCGTCGTCATCGTCGTGCAGCGGATCTTCGTCCACATCGTCGTCGCAGTCGTCGTCGATGCTGTTGCCCTCGATCTCGGGAACGTTGGGGTGGATCAGCGGATCGGCGTCGTTGCAGTCGCTGAGGCCTGGGCCACACAACTGAACCGCCGGAAATCCATCGCCGTCGGCATCGATTTCGAACCCGTCGTCGATCTCTCCGTCGCAATTGTCGTCGATTCCATTGCATACCTCGGAAGCGCCTGCATACACATTTGGATTGTGATCTCTGCAATCGAGCAGGTCTCCCTCGCAAGAGTTTGTCGAGGTATGTTGGTCGTTGTCATCATCCCAGGTGAGTCCGTCGTCGGCGATCGCATCGCAATCTTCGTCGGTACCGTTGCAGAGTTCTTTGGCGTGGGGGTGAACGGAGGAATTGTCCGGGGCGCAGTCACCTGGCAAAATCTGAGGAATTTCACAGCTAGTGTCTTCGCAATATCCGTCACCGTCCGTGTCCCAATTGCATTCGGTCCACGCTGGACTGCAGTCTTCATCGATGAGGTTGTTGCAGATCTCGGTGGCGCCGGGATGGGCGTCGGGGTTGGTGTCCCAGCAGTCGCCGGGGGTGGTGGTCCAGCCGTCGGGAACGGGGAGTTCGTCGCAGATTTCTACGGGGTTGGACTCTCCGTAACCGTCGTCGTCGTCGTCGCGGTACATGGTGTAGGTATCAAAAGAGTCGTCCAAGGCCCCGTCGCAGTCGTTATCGATCCCGTCGCAGAGTTCGCCGGCGCCCGGGTTCACCTCGGCATTTTCGTCGTCGCAGTCGGTGTTGTTGGCGACATATTGCGGAGTCGCTTCGCACCGCAGGCCGACGGGAGTGGAATTGCTGTGCCCATAGCCGTCGCTATCGCCGTCGAAGTAATGCGGAGTGCCGGCGTCTTCGTCGATCTGTTCGTCGCAATCCTCGTCCGTGCCATCGCAGGTTTCGGTGCCGCCGGGATGGATAGCGCCTGCCGAGTCATCACAATCGCCGGCGAGGGCGATGTAGCCGGGGGTCGTGGTGCAGGACTCGACCGCGTCCTGGTGGTCGCCGTAGCTGTCGAGGTCCTGGTCGCGGTACGACACGGTGGCATCGATGGGGTACGCATCGGCGCCCCCCGAGCAGTCGTCGTCGACTCCGCCGCACCGCTCCAGAGCGTAGGGATGAACGTCGGGATCGGTGTCGTCGCAGTCGCCGGAAACGGTGGAGTAATTGGGGATCGCGGTGCAGGAACCGATCCCGTTGGTGCCGGTGCCGAACCCGTCGCCGTCCGCATCCGGGGTCCACGTTAGGGCCGACTGGAAATCGTTGCCATCGCAGTCTTCATCGGCGCCCCCGCAAACCTCGGACGCAAAGGGGTGAACATTCGGATCGGCGTCGTTGCAGTCGAGGTATGCAGCGTACCCGTCTTGATCGCCGTCGATGAACGCCTCAGGCGGCGCGTCTGGTCCACCGAAAGGGCCAATGTCGGAAGGGGAACCGTCGGGATCAAGCAGCAGGCCGCGATCCCGAAGGGGGCTCGTGACGGTGAGCCGCAGGTCGGCTTCACACCCTCCGCCGGGCTCCCAGGAAAGGACCACGTCGGGAAGGATCTGTGGACCTAAGGGGCTTTCGTTCAGGAGGAGGTTTCCGCCGGCGTTGCGGCCACCGCCGGTTTGCCAGTCGATGGTTTGCCCGAAGGCATTGTGGGAGATCGCAAGGTCCCGCGTGGCGGAAAGACCGGGGAGAACGATCTCCGCGTCGCCGGGCATTTCATGGCCGACCACCAGGTTGCTGTGGAACTCGGCGCTTTTGTAGGTGTAAAACGCGCTGGCCGGTGCGGCCTCGCCGAGAAAGGCGTTGTGGTGGACAACCCCACCGGCGTGGTTGAAAAACAGCACGTAGTAGTAGGCCGTGAGGTCGGAGACAAAGACGTTGTTGGCGATGTTCCAGTTGGGCCCCGCCGCAGTGAAGGGGCTGTACCCGGTTGTGCAGTGTTGGTTTCGAATCCAGTCGAGGACGGCGGTCGATGTGAAATCCACCCGGGTGTCGATGAACACCGAGTCGGTCACGGAGCCGGAACCGTAGCCTTGCAGAGCGGTGCCCGGGCCCTCGAAGGTGGTTCCGGTGATCGCCATGTCGTCTGAGTGGTACACGAAGAGGTCGGACGCGTTGCCGTAGAACGAACTGTCGGAAAGGTCGAATGCGCCGACGGGTCCGTCCCAGAGGCCGCCGTTGTAGTTGGGTTCGAGCGCGACGGCCAAGCCGGTGTTGTCGCGGATGTCCGCTCCCTCCAGGTAGAGATCGCCGCCGGTGACGCCGATCGCGGACCCGGCCCAGGCCTGGCCGAATTCGGGCCCGCCGGTGTTCGCGATCACGGTATTGAACAGATCAGCGCTGCCGTTGAGCACGGAGAGCTGCCCGCCGACCAAGCCGTTGACAGGCGAGGCAAGGGTGATCGGATCCGTGAAGTCGCAGTCCGTCGCGGTAAGGGTGCCGTTTTCCACGCGAACAGACGCGCCCATCTCTTCGTCGTCCATCCACGCGTTTTCGGCGATCACCCCAACCAAGGTGAGGTTGCTGTCATCGGCGCGGATCAGGCGCCGGGAGTCGAGTCCATCCAGGGTGAGGCCTTCCAGCACCACATCGGATTGCGTGATCCAGAGAAGGTTGCTGTTGGTGGGGGAGCTGCCCGCGCGCAAGATCACCACCGCCGGATCGTGCGCCATGAGGGTGAGATCTTTGTCGTTGATCGTCAGGTCTTCGGCATACGCGCCGGCGTGGATCCGGATCACGTCCCCGTCGGATGCGGCGTCGATCGCGGCTTGAACGCTGGTGTAGGTCTGAGCGGCGCCGACATGCAGATCGGCGCCCAGCGCTACCGAGTGGAGCCCGAGGATCCCGCACGGAACCGTGTGAAAGGCGAGTTTGCGTATCGGAATACGGATCATGTGAACAGAATACCACCCGCCCAAAATGCGAGGATGACATTCGGTGACCCGACGCCCACGATC
>SYKL01000491.1 GCA_005797785.1 Pseudomonadota bacterium
AAACCACCTCGCCCCGTGCCAAGCGTAGCCGTTCGATCCGCCGCCTGCTAGCGATTCCACTTTCCGTATGGTAAACCGTCAAAGGTACGGAAATGGAGCAGCGATGGCGCGTTTGATCCCCTGCAAAACCTGCGGCACCTTTCGTAAACCCGAAGGCGCCTGCCCCTCCTGCGGTGCCGTTCACGTCGGTCGCGGTCCCACAACCGCAGCTCTTTTGTTGGGCTTGGCGCTCGCTTCCAGCTGTGCAGGCGAGGATCAGCCCTTGTACGGCGATCCCGCTGAGACCGACGATACGGCGGACACCGACGATACCGATGTCGCCGATACTGACACCGGCGAAGAACAAGACCTCTACGGCGTCGCCGCCACCTTCGACGACGAAGCCTCGAAAGAGTAGCGATCCCGAGCGACAAATGGTACACCCTTCTCGGCACGGAGGAGAGGGTACATGTCGCGATTGTTGCCATGCAAAACCTGCGGGACCTTCCGCAAAGCCGAGGGAGCCTGTCCTTCTTGCGGCGGAGTTCACCTTTCGACCGGCGCTACATCGGCAGCCCTGCTCCTCGGCTTGGCGCTGGCGGCCGGTTGCGGCCCCGAAGACACCGATACCGGCGTTCAAGCTCTGTATGGCGTGGTCGAAACCGATACCAACGACACCGACGACACCGACGGCGAAGACCAAGCGATGTACGGCGTGGCCGAAACCGATGCGGTCGACACCGACGGCGAGGACGAAGCCCTATACGGTGTTGCCGACACCGACGGTTAGGGGCGGCGGTTCCCGGTCCAGGCACCCAGAGTCTCAAGCGCCGCCGCACCCCGCGCGCGGTTAGATCGTGCACCTCCGGGGCAGGCAGACCGTCGCGCAGGGCATTCCAGAGGGTGATCAGTTCCTGAACCGAAGCCTCCGCGGGTTCCGTCTTTGGAGGAGGCTTGGTTTCCCCGTTCACATGGGCGCACAGATGGGCCATCCATGCGCACAAAACCGCCCCCGTGGTCTCACCGTTGGCGTGCGGGGCCAGCAGGCGACGGGCCCCCTCCAGATCGGACGCCGCCAATCTCGCGATCGCCTGCACCGCTGCCGCCGGCGCGCCGTCCTCGTGCGGAGAGTAATTGAGCAGCTCCGGACGGGCAAACAGGAGGGACAACGGGCCCCATTGCCCCCGTGCCGCAGCGATCGTCGCCTGTGCACGGTTGAGCACCTGAATCGTCCTCGGCTCCGCCAGGCGACGACGATTCTCCATCAGCAGCGCGTCCACCTCCGACCACCTCCCCAATTGGGCGGCGGTGACCGTCCAATACACCGCTACCCGACCCGAAAGGTATGGGGATGCGGCCAAAATGCTGTCCATATATGAGGTCTTAGCGACCTCATAGGCTTCGGCGTATCGGCCCGCGCTCGACAACGCCCAGGACAGCTGGAACCCCGCGTTCACAACGTCGCTCCCGGAAGTGCGCGCAAGGTCGAACTGCCATTTGGAGATCTCTAGCGCCTCCGGCACCCTTCCACATCGGATCAACGCCAAATTGTGCCAGTGGCGGATGTCGGGGCGTCGCTCCAGCGTGGAGGGACTCGCTTCAAACGCCTTCAATGCATTCGAATAGTCTCCGGCAGCGGCATAAGCACGGCCCAAAGCATCCAACGCAGCACTGCGCTCCGCTGGGGTACCGAACCGCTCCGCGAGCTCCTGCGCCTGACGCAACAACCGAATCGCGAGCAGCGCCTCAAAGCGAACGGCCATGCCGCCCGCAGCTACGAGCGCTCGAAGCTTCAAAGGCCCTTTTTGAGACTCGGCAACCTTCGCCGCCAAGTCGACATACTGGCCCACCCCCCGGTGCATCGAGATCACGGCCAACGCCTCCACCGCCGTGACCGCATGTGCAGGCTGATCCGACCCCGTGAGTTGTGCGACATCCGCTTCCAACTCGAGAAGTCGGTGACGGGCGGCAGAATCGTCGGGGCTGTTTAGCAACCGCGCGATCTGCCCCTCTCGAAGCGTTTCCCAAGCCTTCTGGCTGCGGCCACGGAGCGACTCCACCCCTTGCGAGCGCAAAACCCGGCGCTCCGCCTCCGGTAACGGCGGAAACGCCATTCCAACCGAGTTCGGCTGTGGCTGACCAAACATGGCTTCCAGTTGCGAGGCCAGATCCCGCGCATCGGGCAAAACCTCCCTCGCCTCTGCCTCTGTAAACGCGGACGCAAACACAGCGAGGCCGGCCAATTCGCTGTCTTCATCCGACACCCATTCGGTCATCGGCACGAGAACAAAGCGGTACCCATCGCCAAAATCGGCCAACAAATGTTTGGGCTCGCTCGCCACCGCTTCGATTTTGGTTCGAAGCCGATGTATCGTCGAAAAGACGGTTCGACTGTTCGTTCCTTCCTGGTACCCCCACACGTCCGTCAGCAGCTGTTGATGGGTGACCGTACGCGACTCGCGCTCGGCCAGATAACTCAGGCACGATCGTTCCTTTTGCGACAGGCCCCGCCCGGGCGTCCCGTCATGCATCCACACTTCACCGGTGTGAAGGTCAATACTCCGATCGCGGAGCAAAATACGGCGCGAGGTCGTCATGGCTCGACGAGTGTACACCATCGTCCACAGGCCGCCCCTCAATTTGTGAATCCCTGTGAACCGAGCCAGGATCGAAGCTCGGCACACTTTGAACGAGGTGAACCATGAACGCCACCAGCCGAGACCACTTTCTGACGCTTAACCTACGGAACGACCCAAACTTCCGCCAGGGCATGCTCTCAAATCACGCTTCCATGGCCCTGTTGGCGCTCCACGCCCTGGGGGCTTCCGAACAACACCTCGAACGCTTTCACGAGCACTACTTTCGCTTGCTCGATCCCCTGCAACCCGACGGGATCGATCGACAACAACTGCTCGACGACCTGCGAAGAAAGGGTTGGAAACAAAGCTTGGCCGAGCGCCTTCCTGCGCTTGCCGAGGGGCTCGGCGGCGATGCCTTTCACGGATGGATTCGGACCGCGTACGCCGTGATGCGCATCCAAGAATCCGCGGACGACCTCGCCTACCACGAGCTCACTCACGCCCTCGCCTACCTGGAGCGCCGGCGTTTATTCCTTTCCGGTGCCCCTCAACACACAGGAAAATCGAGCTCTGAACTCTTCGATAAAGTGATCGCGGCGCGGTTCGACTCCTTACCCTCCGGGCTCATCACTCCGCGCATGCAAAAGGCCTTTGCATCCCCACAAGTGGCCGCCGCCGCTCGCCAAACCCCCAACGACGGCCTCGCAGGGATCGCCGCAGTCGTTCTGGAGAACTTCATCGCAAACGCCGACTTTGCGAGCCTCCACCTCGTCACCGCCGTTCACTCCTCCCGAGTACTTTCCGCTTGGGTCCCACACGAGGCCCTGATCGCATCCACCTGGGCGGCGGTGGCGTCCACACTGGCTTTCGTTTCCCCACGACGCCACCCCTCACCGGTGCACGAGCCGCGCGACTGGCCCGAAATCGTCGCTGCGGCGGCCGAATCACTGGATGACCACGTCCCAAAGCTGGTATTCTCATGCCGCGAGGAAGCTCGCGCCTACCCCGAGAACGACGAGAAGTACCGATTCGTTGCCCGGCGGGCGGCCTTTTCGGACATCCCATAAGCCCATCCATTAGTAAAGTGCTTTACTAATGAATACCAAGTCAACGCTGGAAACACTAGCAATGACGACGCTTGCATGGTAGACCGTCCTTTGGGCACGGGGAGGATCAATGTCGCGTCTAAGACCATGCAAAGCCTGCGG
>SYKL01000492.1 GCA_005797785.1 Pseudomonadota bacterium
GCCGAGGAGGAGGGCCTTGGCCCGCGACTCGTTCGATACGCGGCAGCCTTCTATGGGAGTGAGGATTCCGACCCTGCCCGGCTCGTGACCTTTCTCGGACCTAAGGTGGTGTTTCAGGTCGCGGTGCATCATGCCCTGGTCCTGGCGTTGTCGGATTCTCGACTTCCTCCTGAGGTATTAGCGACTCTCTGGTCCGACTTCTTGCGAAGGGCGTTGGCGGGACGGTTGCTGGCCGAAAAATTGGAGGGGGTGCCGCCCGATCTTGCATTTACTCTAGGTTTGGCGCTCGATTTTGGAACGGCGTTGCTCCTAGAGCGCGACAGTCGCCCTACCTTGTGGTTGAACGAGCTTCGCTATCTGCGCGGTGAGGAGCGATCGGACAGAGAAAAAGCTGCGTTTGGGATGACGCGTCATCAGGCCTTTGGACGTACGGCCGCGGTGTGGGGTCTTCCTGATACGGTGTCGAAATTTGTTTCAGGCTACGCGAAACCCCCTGCCCCAACGGAAGATCTGTGGATGCGGCGGACGATCACCTGGGCCGACCGGTTGGGCGAGGCGGTGAGTTCGCGTCAGCCATTGTCAGCGATGGAAGACTGGGTGGAGGCGGCTGCGCGCGACCTGCGACAACCACGCCAGGAGCTGTGGCCGGTGGTGGAAACCACCCTCGAACAGGTTCCGAACACCGCGAAATTATTAGGGGTGGAAGTAGGTGAAGCCGTTACCCTCGACTTGCTGAGGGGGCCTCCGGACGCAGAGGCGGGCCCGGTTCGCGCGGAGGAATGGCAGCTTTGGGTTGACCGGCTGGTTACCCAAAAGAAGGCATTGGAGGCTCAGAATGATGAGCTGCGCGCGGAAAACGAGAGGTTGCGTTCGACGGACTTTGTCACCGGGCTGCCTGGGACAAGCTGGTTTACCGAGGTTGTTCGTCGGGAAATCTCGGCGTCTCGTCGCGATGGGATTCCGGTTTGCCTGTTGCTGGTGGACATCGACAATTTCGTTGAGCTAAATGGCCGCCTCGGACGAGTGCTTTGCGACCATGTACTCCGCGAAGTGGCGCAGGTTTTGCGCCGATTGTTGAGGGATGGAGATGTGGTGGCGCGCGTGGGACCGGACGATTTCGCGTTGCTGATCCACGCGGACGAAAGGGGCGGCCATTTGGTGGCCGAGCGTGTGCGCGCGGCGGTCGAAGGTACCAAGATTGAACGAGATGATCTGCGATTGCGAGTGACGGCAACGGTGACCGGGGTAGCCTTAGAAAACTGCCCCGCCGACCATACTCCGGATCAGTTTCTCGCGGCACTCTACCGCGCTCGGGCCGAAGTCCGTGGCCAGTCTGAGAACCGCAGTCACTGGTTTGAATGATACAAACCGGGGTAGTTGACCCCGGTTGCTTCGAACTGCCCTGATTTGAGCGTTCGTTTTCAGATCAGTGCGCGAATTTCCTCAAGTCCAGATCGCATCGACCGATGGTGGGCTGGGGAGGTTCCGTGACCGCCAAGGTTATCCGGCGCATCCACAAACTCCGCAAACATGTGGAGAATGAAGCTCGTTTAGCGCTGACGGTTGCAGAGCGCGATCGTCAACGCCAAGAGGAGGTCATTCAGGAATTGAACGATGCCATCGAACGATCTCGGGAGGAAGTTTCTGCGTTCAACGCCGAAGAGTTGTTCTACCAACAAGGTTGGGTGTTGCGGATGGAGTTGATTCGCCGCGGCGCCGAGGCTTTGTTGATGGAAAAGCAGCGGGAGGTCTCACGGCGCAGGGGGGTCCTGATTGAAGCTGCCAAGGAAGCACGCATTTTGGAGCGTGTGGCAGAAGTCCGAGAGGAGGCCGCGGAGCAGGAAGAGCGGCATCGATCTGGTAAAGTACTTGACGAAACGGGTGTCCAAGGCTGGTGGGGGAAACGAGGATGAAAGAGCGAAGTTTCCAGACATTTATGAAGAACCACCGTCGGCAAATTGGTGGTCTCGCGATGCTGGTGGCCACCTCGGGGGTGGCGGCGGGCGCCGTCGCCTACGCTCAGTCGATCGAGGGCCCCGTGGGGGATTTGGTTGCCGAACGGCCCGCTCCGGCCCCTGCACAAGGCTTGGAAGAATTCGCCGATGAGTTGAAGACCCGTGAAAGGTTGTTGGCACGTCGCGATCGGATGGATGGCGACTTGACGTCCGCCGAGGAAAGGGTCATTGCGAGATTGGAGGAACTGCAGAAGTTGCGCGAACAAGTGTCCGCACAATTGCTTGAACTCCAGACCTTGCGCCGCGAAACTACGGCGCAATTGGCCGAATTGCAGGTTCGCCGCCAAACGGAGCAGGCGGTGTTGGATTCGTGGCGGCAGGAGCAGTTGGTGGACATTGAGGTGAAGCGGAAGCAGGCGTTGGCCGAGCTTGAATTTCATCGCACCGATGCAGCCAAGGTCATTGAAGAAAAGCGGGCCGAGATCCTGAAGGAAGTGACGGCGGACAACGACCAAGACACCATGGGCCTCATCCAAATGGTGGAGGCGATGAAGGCCAAGGATGCGGCAGCCGTATTGTCGGAAGTCAACGAACCTTTGGCGGTCAAGGTCCTCGAAGGGATGAGTCGCACCAAGGCCGGCAAGGCGATGGCCGAGATGTTGCCCACGAAAGCTGCGGACCTAGCCGAGCAAATGGCTGACCCTCCTTCCTATGAGAAGTTGGGACTGCCCGCACCCGATGAATTGTTAGGGGATCCTGCGGCGGATATGGGCGCAGCGGGAGCCGGAACACCGCCTTCAACTACCGTTCCTCGGCAAGTGGCGCCGGTAAAGCCGGAGGCAACGCCGGCCGCCGGAACGACTCCAGCGGCGACAACTCCGGCCGCTGCGACAACTCCGCCAGCGACGCCTGCAACCACTCCGCCGACAACGGAACCTGCGGCGACGCCGACGGATCCAGCTACAACCCCGGGGGGGACCACACCATGAGCAGCGAAATTAAGCCTGTACCGCTCTTCGTGGCGTCGACGACGGAAACGCCGGAAGTGGGCGAAGGTAACGCTCCTCCGTTTGAGCCGTTCATTCGCCACGCGCTGCTTCCTGCACCAAGTAAAGTTACCAAGCCTGGAAAACCTGCGTCTACGGGCAAACCCGCCGGAACACCCGGTCGCGGCCCGATGGCGCCCATCGGTAAAGGACAGGTTGCGCGCCATGGATCGGCACCTGCTCATCCTGCGAATGTTCGGGCGCCGCTCAAAGGTCCGGATCCCAACCCGTTGGTGGCCCTCGCGTTGATGGCGCCTCCACCTGGGGTTGACCTTGCTTCGCCCGAGGCGCACGACATTTTCAATCGCACCGACGAGATCGTCGAGGCGGCGGTTGTCGGCGAAACGGCTTCGCTTTTGGATGCAGAGCTTCCTCCGTTGGAAGCCGCTCCGGTCGCGGCAATTTTGCCGACGTTGGCGGTGCCGACGGTGCCTGCGGCTCCCGTGTTGCCGGAAACTCCTACGGTATCCGTAGCTCCAGTGCTGCCGGTCGTCGTCGCGACGGTTCCGGCGACCCCCGCGATTCCGGCGACGCCCGCTTCCTTCGGGAAACCTGCGGTTCCGGCGACTCCTGCGGTTCCGGCGACGCCCGCGATTCCCGCGAGTACCGGTGTTTCGGCAACACCTGCAGTTCCGGCGACCCCTGCGGTTCCAGCGACTCCAGCCGCAGGCCCCAAGACGCCCGCCGATTTGGCGCCGCCGGTGGCAGAAGCTGTGGTAGAAACTCCGGTTTCTACTTCCGCTCCGATCCCAGCCGTTTCCACCGCGCCAACGCCCGCACCAACGGTTCCCCTGGAATCGGGCGGTGCAACGGTGCCGGTCGATGCCTCGGCTGCGCCGGTGGAGGTCGATTCGAGGATCGTCGAAGTTTCTCCGGAGCCGGCAAACCACGAACCGGCACCCGAAATGTTGGGTTCAAGTGGGAAACCGTCGACCACGGCGCGAGCGAATCCACGAACGTTGCCAGAAGCAGCGTCGGATCGGGCGGTTGAAGTAACTTCGAGGGATCCTCGTAGAGTCGGGGACCTACCTAATGAAAAGGGCGCACCACCTCGAGGTCCCGAGCTGAACCGCGGCGTCGAAATGCGTCCGCCTGCGGAGGGCGCGGCGCGTCCGGTGGCCGTCGACCGAGCAGGGGTGGCACGACCGGTTGAACCCAGCACTTTGCCACCGGCACCGACCTCGGTAGATCCGGTAGTACCTAAGGTTTCCACCCCGATATCTCCGATGGCGTCCGAGGTTTCCGCTGCGGTGGAGCGTCCGCGCTCGTCCGCTGCGCAGAAGCCCGATCTGGAGATGAGATTCGGAGCAAAACCCGATTTGGAAGAAGCGCCGGCGCCGGCCGCTCCGCGGACCGACGCGATCCAGGACGCTGGACGGATGGCTGAACGCGCCGTTCGGCGCGCTGTGGCTCAAGCCTTGACCCAGGCCGTCGAGATCGAACCGGCCCCTCAGCCCACGAAAGCACCGGAAGTTCGTTCAGAGCCGGCGAATAACCCAGGCGTTCCAGTGGAGGCTCGCGGTGAGGCGCGGGCGGAACCGGACGCTCGCCCTCTCTCCCAGACCGTTTCGGAATCGCATTCCGGAGCGGGGACGGGCGAACATAAGAGCGGAAACTCCGAGTTTTCGAGCGGCGCCCGGCAGGATGCTCGACAAGATCCCGCCGCACATGCGGCGGCAGAAGCGAAGTTTGAGCGACAAGTGAGAGAAGAGCGCGCGAGAGAGGCTGCACCACCGCCGCCGTTGCAGAAACCGACAGTGGAAGCCAGCGAAAAGCCGTTGGATCCTGGACGAACCGTTCGCGTCGAAGTGGACGCCAATCTTTCGGTGGAGGTCTCGTCCAAGGGAGATCGGGTTGGAGTACGGATTGAGGGCTCCAAAGACGCGGTTAATCCGCTGCGTGATATGGGCAAGGAATTGGAGAGTTCTTTGTCCCAAGGCGGGTTTTCCCTCGACGGGTTCACCTCGAAGGAACGCGAAAAACGGGAGGAAGTGGAGCGAGGGGAGGACAACCTGAGAGTTACCGCCGAACAAAAGGCGGAAAGTGTTGTTCCTCGGCGCATTCCAAGAGGATCTTTGGTCGATCGGATCGCATAGTTTTTCATCGCGGTAACGCCGCAAGGAGCAGTTCATGGCGGACATTTCAGCCCTGCCAAGCAGTATCCAATCGCTGTACCAACCAGCGCCCGAGAAGCCATTCAAGGGTGAAACACTGGATCGGGACAGCTTTTTGTTGCTGTTGACCACCCAGTTGCAGAACCAGAATCCTCTGGAGCCGATGGCGAATGAGGAGTTCATCGCCCAGCTCACGTCGTTCTCCAACCTCGAACAGCTGCAAAGCATGAACGGGAAGTTGGGCGATGTGTACGGCGGAATTGCCGCGATGAACAACGCGTCGATGGCCGCTTTGCTCGGAACCAGCGTGGTGGCGTACGGCGATAAGTTCGCTTACGAAGGCCAGGAACCGGTCGATTTGTACTACACGGCACCCGACGACACAGAGGGCGCTGTGGTGTCCATTTACGATGACACCGATCGACTGGTGGCGACGGTCAACTTGGGCGCGATTTCCGGCGACGGCTCGTTCACCTGGGATGGCAAGGACCTCAACGGTGAGCAAGTGCCCGCTGGAACCTATCGATTTAGCATCTCGGGTACGGACGCCGATGGAAATTCGGTGAATGTGGACGAGCAAGTCTCCGGTACAATCACGGAGATGGACTATTCGACTGGAACCCCCCTTCCCTCCTTGAACGGAGTTGTGATACAATTGGCAGATATCATCCGCCTCACCACGGGTGATGACGGAACGTGAAGTGCGACGAGTAGAGTGGGGCAATGCAGGCGGTTTTTCACCGGTTGAGCGACCGGCGACAAAGCGCGACGCGGCCGTAGACTTCGAGCAGACGCTCGATTTGTTCTTAGAAAAACCTCTCCCAAAGGGACCCGTCGAGGCTGAAAATGTCCCCGACGGTGTCAAGTTCTCCCGTCACGCGCAAGCGCGGCTGCAAAGCCGTGGAAAGGAGTTTACTCCTGACGAGATGCGCACTCTGGAGCACGCGATGGACGAATTGTCCAGGCGCGGCGCAAAAGAGTCGCTGGTGCTGATGGGCGATCGCGCTCTGGTTGTGGGTGTGCCTTCCAAGACGGTGATCACCATCGTCGACCGCGCCGAAGCACTCGGTACGGTGTTTACCAATATCGACTCCACCTATGTAGCTTCGTGAGGTTCACACAAAACGCTTGACTGAACGGCATAACCACCGAATGTGGAAACTGCCGACGACACTAAACCTACCGGGCTGGACCAAGGATTTTCCAAGGAAGCCCGGGAATCGCCGACTGACCGACGCGATTCAATCTTCCCTGGAGGACCGATGTCCTTGTTCAATACGTTGTCTGTTGGAGCGACCGGACTTGGCGCTGCGAGCACCAGTCTTGCCATCATTGGCGACAACATCGCTAACGTTGGTACCACCGGCTTTAAGGGATCTCGCGTGACCTTCGCCGACATGATTCCCGAAGTTCGGGGTGGTTTTGTTGGCCCCACGATCATGGGCTTGGGTGCTCGTCTCCAGACGACCCAGACTCAGTTCGGCCAAGGTACCCTTAAGGATACTTCGAACTCTCTCGATGTTGCCGTCGTCGGACGTGGATTTTTCCAGGTTCGTAATCCGGACAACGAGATCTACTACACCCGCGATGGTGCGATGCACGTCGACAAGGACAATTTCATCGTGAATGCGGCGGGAATGCGCATTCAAGGCTTCCAGATGCACGATGGAGAGGTCACCAGCGCGATCGGCGACATCAACCTCAACCTGAACCCGATTTCCCATGCCCTGACCACTCAGATCACGGTCGACATGGTTCTTTCGGCAGATGCGGATTTCTCCGCGACGCCTTTCAGCACCGCGACCAAGGACGGTACCGATAGCGGTACTACCCTCGGAGATCTGTCGGTTGCAGCAGACTTTTCGACGTCCACCCCCGTGTTCGATTCGCTGGGCGTGGCCCACGATGTCACGCTGTTTTTCGAGCGCACCTCCGGCAGCGGCTGGAACTGGTCGGCCGTTATTGACGGCGGTGAAATCGACTTTGACAACGACGGGGACATCGACGGTGACGCCGGCTACGGCTTCGAGATTGCCGATGGCACGTTTACGTTCGACGGCACCGGCGAGTTGACTGGCTTTACCCAAACCAATACCGCTACGGCATGGCGTTGGATTGGCACGGATGCCTTCACGTTTGAGCTCAATGCGGGCTTGGACGGGAGCGGTAACGTGGTCGAAGGCTTGGCCCGTATGACCGGCGGCGAGTCTGCGGTGACCTCGTTGGCGCAAGACGGCTACCGAGCGGCAAACTTGGTCGCTCTCCGCGTGGAGAACGACGGCCGCATTATGTCAAGCTACGAGAACGGCGAAGAGTTGGTGTTGGGTAAGCTCGCGATCGCAACTTTTCCTTCCGATGACGGCCTGCAACGCGTCGGTGGAAATCTCTACAAAGAAACCGGTGTTTCCGGTGCCGTTGCCATGGGCGCCGCCGGCGAAGGTGGACGCGGAGATATCTCGGGCTTTACCCTCGAGAATTCGAATGTGGAGCTCGAAGACCAATTTGTTGGAATGATTCAGGCGCAACGTATTTATCAAGCCAACACCGGCGTGGTCCGTACGGCGAACGAAACGCTCCAGCAATTGGTCAACCTGGTCTGATCGGGTGGGTGCCACGCCTTTCTCAGGTGTGGTATCTTTCTAAAGCAGGAAATCCTAAAGCCCATCAGCGCCTTGCCGATGGGCTACCTGAGGAGATCTCATGGCGGCACCCCCGAAACCAACTCCGATGCCCGCGCAGCCCGCGGCACCAGCGCCTCCTGCGCGGTCGCGATTGACGCTCTTTCTGGGCATTGGAGCGATCTTGTTGCTGGGCGGCAGTGGAGCCCTCGTTGGCGGCTTGTACTTTGCCGGCATCATCGGTGGTGGAGCCGAGTCGGCGGAAGCCGGCGGCCATGGCGAGGAAGCCGGCGGCCACGGCGAAGAGGCGGGCGGTCACGGTGAACCTGCCGCGGAAGAAGGTTCCGGTCACGGTGAAGAGGCGGCCGCTGGCGAGCACGGAGAGGGCGCGAAAAAGTCCGCCACCGGTGGCTCTGCGAGCGACAGCGCCGTGGTGTCGATTGGGCAGTTCACCGTCAACCTTCGAGGGACCGGCGCTGGTCGCGTGTTGCGCATCGAAATTTACTGTGAAACCGACCAAGGTAGCCAGGACGCCGTTACGGAAAACAACGCACCCTTGCGCGACGCGGTGGTAACGTTGGTGTCGGACTACAGCTATTCGGATCTGGAAGGCCTGGATGGCAAGACTCGCCTTCGGGATGAGCTTTTGGCTCGAATGAACGCTCTTCTGGGCGGTAATCGAATCAAGCGTCTATACTTCACCGACTTTGTGATCCAATAGATGGGTCGCGAAACCCCTCGAACCAATTCCGTTCTTGGCCGCGGCGACGTGTCTGCGGTGGCTCGGGTGGAGGATGTGTTCCGCATTGCGGCGCGTCGAATTCGCACGCGTTTGGTAAATCGGGGCGGAGCGGACGTTCAAGTTCGGTATGGCACCGCTGAGGTCGGTCCCCTTGGGAACTTCATGGATCGGTTCCGCTCGAAAGAGGGTGCGATCTATGCGAGATTGCGTCTCGGGCCTGGAGACATGCCGGGCCTCCTGGTGGTCGAGGCCACGCTGTTGCAGCGGATGATTGGGTTGATGCTGGGTGATCCGACGGCGTTGATGGGGCCACAGGGCTTCCGTCCACCGACGGCGATCGACCTCCGTATTGCGCGTCGGGTCATGGGCGACGCCCTCGTCGGTGTCACGGATATGGCGGCGGCCCAGGTCAATGCTCGGGCGCGTATTGAAGGAATTTCTGCGAATCCGGCGATGGTGCTTCCGTTTTCTCGAGGCGCCGTGGTGCTGGAGACCAGCCTCGATTTTGGACCGCCGGACAGCCCCTACGGCTTGATGTCGTTCCTATTTCCGGCGGAATTGATTCATGCGTGGTTCCCAACGCGCCCGAATCGCACGGAAGGAGAGCAACTTCTGCGCGAGGGCATGAATCGCGTGATGCCGATTCCGGTGACCCTGGTTGCGGAGCTCACTCGTGTGAAGCTTACCTTGTCGGAACTAAAAGGGTTGAAGCCGGGTTCTATGATTGATTTGGGCCCGACGCGCGAGGTTCCGCTTCGCGTCGGCGGTCGGGTAGCCTTCCTGGGTGAACCCGGGGAGCAGAATGGCGTTCGGTCGGTACGTGTCAAGAACCGGCTCGATAGCTCGCCAAAACTGAAGATTGCAAATTCCCCCTAAAACGCATACGAACTCTGCCGATGGTGAGCCATCGACGGAGGGTTCGATCCATGGCGAACGGCGGACTCGGGGACGTTTCTTTCTTAGGCGATATCCCGATTGAAGCAGTAATTGAGCTTGGGCGGGCAAAATTGACCGTCAAGGAGCTGGCGCAGTTGTCTCGCGACGACATCGTCGAGCTTGATCGTATGGCGAGCCAGCCTCTTGATCTTCTGGTTGGTGGCCGTATTTTCGCTCGCGGTGAAGTGGTCGTGGTCGATGACCGCATTGCGCTTCGCGTGATCGAAGTCATCGGTCACGACGATGAGCCACAGGGATGAACTCCCTTATCCTTTGGGCATCCTTAGCTTTTGCGGAGGATCCGGCGCCGAGTTTCGACGTCCCGGGTCCCCCTGCTGAGGCCGTCCCAGAGGAGCCAAAGGCCCCCGCGAAAGCGGATGAACTAAAGGCTGAGACACCGAAAGACGCGAAACCTGTGGCGAAGGCTAGCGCCGCCGATGAGCTGTTGAAGGATGCGACCCGCCCGAAGCCGCCGGAAGTGACCGCGATCGAGGACGATCTCTATCGTAAGTTGTTGGCGTCTGAACCTGGGTCACGCGTGGATGCTCCTGCCGAAGGCACGAGCCTTTTCTGGCCGTTGTGGGGCGCTTTTGTGCTCGTGGGCGCGGGCGCCGCGTGGCTATACATGAAAAGGAAAGGGACTCTGCCGGGTTTGGGAGCGCTCCGGGACGACCCGCTCCAGGTGGTTTCCCGTTCGGGGTTTGGTTCGAGTGGGCTCATGTTGGTGGATGTAACCCAACTGGATGGCTCAAAGCGGCGGTTACTCGTGGGTATGGGCAGCCAGCCGGTGTTGGTAGCCGATTTGGGCGACAACGCGGAACCCGTGTTTGATGATTTGGACCGTTCCAGACCGGTAGAACGTCAGCCAGAGCGCACCGAGCGCGCTCGGCCTGAGCCTCCGGCGCCCCAACCGGATCGGGCGAAACGTACCGAGCGAGCTGCCCAAGCCGCCGAGGACAGAGTGGACGGCCCGGCGAGCGAGCAACTCGCGGGGATGGGATCGCCGATGCAGCGGTTCTTAGCGGCGAGCAAAATGACGGGCACTCGGCCTCCCGCGGCGAAGGCGCCCAGTGTGTCGAAAGAGCCAGCCGACCCAGCGATACGTAAGGAAAAAGCGCGCAGCTTGCTTGACGATGTGCTGGCTCAACGGGGCGACACGCCGGGAGGCAAACGTTGAAGATCTCCGTTCGCAGTTTGGTGATGTTCGGCATGCTCTGCTTGCCTGCGCTGGCTTTCGCGCAGGAGCCAGCGGACTTGGTGCCGACGGGGAAGGCGCTGGGCGAAGCGATGGAAGGTGCGATCACCGCGACGGGCTCCGAGCAGGTATCCACATCCGTACGCCTGATCGTTCTCTTCACGACGCTGTCGTTTATTCCTGGAATGCTGATGCTCATGACACCGTTCACGCGGTTTGTCATGGTGTTTTCGTTGTTGCGACAGTCGTTGGGTTTGCAGCAATCTCCGCCCAATCAGGTATTGGTCAGTTTGAGCCTCATGTTGTCGCTTGTGGTCATGCAGCCGACCTTCAAAGAGGTCAACGATAACGCCCTTCAGCCC
>SYKL01000493.1 GCA_005797785.1 Pseudomonadota bacterium
CGAGCTTCGCCAACACCGCCGGCTGCACGTGCCGCACCGTGCGGCCCTCGGATTGATTGAACATCCGAACAAAATGGTAGCTTAGCAGAGGGATATCTTCCCTCCTCTCCCGAAGGGTGGGCACGGGAATAGTGACCACGTTGATTCGAAAATAAAGGTCTTGACGGAACTTTCCGGAGGCAATGGCCTTGGTCAGGTTCATGTTGGTGGCGGCGACGATCCGCGCGTTGAAATCCTTCTCCTTTGTGCCGCCCAGCCTTCGGAACTTTCGGCTTTCCAATACGCGAAGCAGCTTGGCCTGGAGATCGTACGGCATGTCGCCGATCTCATCCAACATCACGGTGCCGGTGCCGGCGACCTCAAACAATCCCTCTTTCGACTGGGTCGCCGTGGAATGCGCACCTTTCTCCCAGCCAAACAGCTCACCTTCGATCAGGTCATGGGGGACGGAGGCGCAATTGATCCGGACAAACTCCCCTTCCCGGCCGCTCTCCACATGGATCGCCTCGGCCACCAACTCCTTGCCGACGCCGCTCTCGCCCATGATGAGGATCGATGCGGATGATGCCGCAACCGACGACACCAACTGCCGAACCGCTTCCATCGCGGGCGAATTGCCGATGAGGTGGTTTTGTGGGCGTTTTACCTTACGTTGGAGGCGGATCGTCTCTTTCTTGAGCCGGCGAACCTCCGCGGCGCGCCGCAACACCTGCTGGAACCGCTGCCAATCGCGGATCGGCTTTTCGAAATAGTCGGAAGCGCCCGCTTCCAAGCTTGAAAATGCCGTAGATACATCGCCATGACCGGTGAAGATGATGCACTCGGTGGACGGATTTTCAGCGCGCAACTGGCGCAACAGATCCAGACCGCTGATCCCCGGCAATTGCAGATCGATCAGCGCCACATCCACATCGTGTTTGGCCATCAGGGCGAGCGCCTCGGTCCCCTCACCGGCCGAAAGGACGCGATACCCCTGCGCTGTAAGCATGCGTTCGACCGCACGCCGGATCAGCAGATCGTCATCGACCACCAGCAGGGTCGGAGGCGCCGTTGGATCGGTGGACTCGGTCGTTTCCCGAGGAAGATCATCCACGTCGGCCAATCGCGCCCCCTATTCCGCTACCGTATCAGATTCGATAGCGCGCAACACGCCGGCGCGTCCGATTCGCCACCATGCCTCTGGGACGCCATCACAACGGTGGTTGATCGCACAGAATCGGCACTCGTCGGGATGCACAAATCGAACCACTTCCGGGAAGAACAGCAGGGCGCGGTCGCCGCGGTGGTCCACATCCACATACCAACGGTTGGCGCTTCGCCATACCAGAGGATGTAGGCTCCCCAATCGGCAAGCCGGCAAACCCTTGATGCCAACGCCGATCCCCACAGCTTGCAGGCGTTCGACGACGTCTTTCAGCCGCGGCGCGACCTGATCTGCAGATGGCGGCGGGTCCGATTCCGGGCTTGGAAACGGCCAACTGAGCACCACCTTTTGCGGCCGCGCCACCTCCAAAAGGGCGGTGGTTCGCTCCAACTGGGAGAGCCCGAGCGTGTCCAACACCACAATCGCGGTGACATCCTTCGCCGCCCGCCGAATCGCAGCGAGATCCGCCAGATCGGGCTCGGTGACCACCGGAAGACTCACCCCATCCACCGCGGAAAACGCAGCACTCTGCAGAAACGTCTGTCGCTGCCCGCGATCCAAATGCACCACCACCCGCCGCCATCCGTACAACGCGCGGTCGGCAACCACGGCCGCGAGATCTGCCTGTTCGAACGGCATTCCCGACAGCAGAAGTGTATGGCACGGCTGAGTGCGCGGACCGCGGCGCGCGATCGTAAAATGGTGGCATTCGGCGCGGAATTCTTCGGACGTCATCGTGCGCGTCGGCACCGGCGCTCCCGCCGTCACCCGCGCCGAAAACCGCTGACTCAGCCGAATCTGCACCATTTCCGGCATCGCCACTGCGCCGGCGCTCGTCCAATGCAGCACGAACTACCCCTGTTTTCGCTTCCACTCTTGGAGTGCGGCCATCACCCTAGCGTATCCCCAGGGCTCAATCAAATCCGTGCTTCGCGCCGCGGTACGCGGGATCGCCAATTCGTCGCAGGCGCGCCGCGCAAACCGAAGGCGCCCGCGGCTCCCCTTGGGAAACCGCAAGCCGATGACCGCCAAGGATCCAGCGGGCATCCGGCCCATCAACTCTTCCACCGAAGCGTCGGAGGTCCCCTGGCACACCAAAGTCCGAAAACCAGCGTCTGACCGCGCATAAAGCAACTCGCAGAGCGCATCCACGGCCGCCGGCCGGTTGCGCAGCCAAACCGGCCCGTCCAGCACCAGTGCGCGCACCGTCAGCAGGCGCTCCGACCACCCTCTTTGCGCCACCCGCTCCACCAACGCTTCTTGAACTTCTCGGGCGCCGAGCACCAAGGCGCTACCGTCCGGGGCGGCCACCCGATGAGCAACACAGGTCTTTCCGACGCCACTGGGCCCGAGCACCACCACCACCGGGCGCTCGCGCAAAATCTTCGGAAGCGCCCGGCGACCGAGGTATTCCGAGCTCGTACCGGTCAGCAGCGCTGGCCGCGAACAAACATCACCCCGAGGAGGCGCATGACGACGAGGTACGGGCATTCGAACCTGAAGAAAGCGGGGGATCGGGTGGTGAATTTAGGGGCTCGGTTGGCAACCGTCAACACCTTCCCAGCAACTTGACGAAACTCTTGGGATCCACCCAAAAATGAATCGCCATTCAGTCGAGTCGTTTCGCATTTATCCTGATGAAATCAACGATTTCATGGATGGGTGCCCCTGGAGCGAACACCGCCGCGACCCCCTCCGCGCGTAACGCAGCGGCATCGTCCTCGGGGATGATGCCCCCAGCGATCACCAATACATCGGTCGCCCCCTCCGCGCGAAGCCCAGCCACCACCTCGGGAATCAGTCGATTGTGTGCTCCGGACAGGATCGACAGGCCCACGACCTGCACGTCCTCGTCGATCGCCGTACGCACGATCTGCGCCGGCGTCTTGTGGAGGCCCGAATAGATGACCTCCATCCCCGCGTCCCGCAGACCGCGAGCCACCACCTTGGCGCCACGATCGTGGCCGTCCAATCCGGGCTTGGCGACAAGAACGCGGATCCGGCTTTCCATGGGGATCAACCGAGCAGGCTTTTGGCGATCACCAACCGCTGAATCTCGGACGTACCCTCGTACAGCGTGGTGATGCGAGCATCGCGGTAGAGGCGTTCGACCTCATATTCTCGCGAGTACCCATAGCCGCCGAAAATCTGCACCGCCTCATAGGCGCAGAAGTTCGCCGTTTCCGAAGCCATCAGCTTCGCCATGGAACAGGCGTAGCTCGCCTCTTTCCCAAGGTTGGGATTGGACTTGAGCACCGCCGCCTTCCAGGTCAGCAGGCGCGCCGACTCGATCCGCGACGCCATGTCGGCGATCTTCCATTGAATCGCCTGGTGATCGGCGATCGGCTTTCCGAACGTCCGGCGGGTGCGCGCATGCGAAATCGACAGGTCCAACGCCCGCTGTGCGATACCCAACGCCTGTGCGGCGATGCCAATGCGGCCGCCGTCCAGGGTCGCCATCGCCACATTGAAGCCTTTTCGCTCGTCGTGAAGGAGGTTTTCCTTCGGGACGCGCAGGTCTTCGAAGACGAGCTCAGAGGTGGAAGAGCACGCGATCCCCATCTTCTCTTCGATTTTACCGACCCGATACCCTGGATATTCCTTCTCCACGATGAAGGCACACACCCCGCGGTGGCGTTGCTCGGGCTCCAAATTGGCATAGGTGACGATGATTCCGGCTTGTGGACCATTCGTGATCCACATCTTGGTGCCGTTGAGCACATAGTCGCCGTTTCCGTCGACCGTCACCTTGGTTTTCTGGGAACCAGCGTCACTTCCAGCGTCCGGTTCCGTGAGCGCATAGCAACCGATCTTTTCACCCGTGGCCAGCGGCGTCAGGTACTTGTGCTTCTGTTCTTCCGTTCCAAACGCGAGAATCGGCCAACCTGCAAGGCTGTTTTGCACTGACATGATGACGCCGACACCGGCATCCGCGTAGCAGACTTCTTCGAGCGCCAACACATATGCGAGAATGTCCAGTCCCGCCCCGCCATACTCCGTAGGGACGAACATCCCGAGGAACCCCATTTCGGCAAGTTCCTTGACGATCTCGGCGGGAAAGCGGTGGGAATTGTCGCGCTCGGTGGCCCCAGGCGCGATCTTCTGGCGAGCGTAATCGCGAGCGAGATCGCGGATTTGTTGATGGTCGGGGGAAAGATCGAACACGAGCGCTCCGGCCGAACCCCGGTGGGTGCGACCTCTCACCTCTAACGCCCGAGCGAAACCGCGTCGATTTCGCCATCACCTACCGGTGAAATTCGCCTTCCGACGTTCCAAAAACGCCGCCATCCCTTCCTTTTGATCCGATGTCTCAAAGCATGCCGCAAACAACTTTCGCTCAGCGGCAAGCCCGGATGCCAATGGGCTATCGGCATTTTCGTGGAGCGCGCGCTTGCACAAGCGGATCGCCACCGGACCCTTGACGGCGATCTCGTCCGCTACGCCGCGGGCCGCTTCCAACACGTCACCGCTCACCTTACGGGAGAGAAGACCGATTCGAAGTGCTTCATCTGCGTCGATGATCCGACCGGTCAAGCAGAGATCCAAGGCAACGCTGAGGCCTACCCGACGCACGAGCCGTTGGGTGCCGCCAAACCCAGGGATCACCCCCAGGTTCACTTCAGGTTGCCCGAATTTGGCTGCCTCTCCGCCCAGAAGAATGTCGCACGCCATCGCCAATTCACAGCCACCACCCAGCGCAAACCCACCCACCGCGGCGATCGTCGCCACCGACATTGCGGCCATGCGATCGGCCAGACGCTGCCCCTGCGCGGCAAACGCCTCCGCCTGGTCAGGCGTCAAATCGCGCATTTGCGCGATGTCCGCCCCAGCCACAAACGCCTTGCCGGCGCCGGTGAGAATCAGCGCACGCGCGTCCGGGTCGGCTTCGACCAAATCCAAACCCGCATCCAATGCGGCGATCACCTCGGCGTTCAACGCGTTCAGCGCTTTGGGACGGTTGATCGTGAGCAGGTGCGTGCTGCCCAGCTTTTCGTGCAAAACCACCGCGTCCGACATCAAACACCCCCATAAGTATAGAATCCACGCCCACTCTTCTTGCCCAGCCATCCGGCTTCCACATACTTTTTCAGCAATGGACACGGTCGGTATTTGGAGTCGCCCCCCATGCCATCGTGAAGCACCTGCATGATCGCCAAACAGGTGTCCAAACCGATGAAATCCGCGAGCGTCAACGGACCCATCGGCACATTGGTGCCAAGCTTCATCGCGGTATCGATGTCTTCCACCGATCCGATGCCTTCATACAGCGCAACGACGGCTTCGTTAATGTAAGGCATTAAGATCCGGTTTACGATGAAACCTGGCATATCGCGTCCGAGCACGGTGGTTTTCCCGAGCTGCTTTGCAGCGGCATCGACCGTGGCGTACGTTTCGTCGGAAGTGGCGAGTCCACGGATAATTTCCACCAGCTTCATCACCGGCACCGGGTTCATGAAGTGCATGCCGATCACCCGGTCCGGACGATCCGTGTGCGCACCGATCGCGGTGATCGAAATCGAAGAGGTGTTCGAAGCGAGGATGGCGCCGGGGGCTGCCGCCTTGGACAGTTCTTCGAAGATTTTGAACTTGATAGGCTGGTTTTCCGTTGCCGCCTCGACAACCAGTTCGCACTCTGAAAGTGAGCGTAGCTCGGTCGAAAAGGAAAGCTGCGCCATCGAGACGGAAGCGACTTCCGCGGTGATCTGCTCCTTCTTGACCTGTCGGGCGAGGTTCTGTTCGATCGTGCTTCGAGCCCGTTCCAGCGCGGCCGCGGAGACGTCTTGAACCGACACCGTCCAGCCGGCGAGGGCCGCAACGTGCGCAATTCCATTTCCCATTTGACCGCTTCCAATCACGCCAAACCGCTGCACCGACATTCGGGTTTCTCCGTGGGCGCCCTGTGAGGGGCAAGTTCGGGTAACATTGCGCTGGGGTGGTCACAAGGAGGTTGGTGACGATGGATGCCGACCGGAAGGATGGACATACCTCCTCTATCCTAGAGACCGATCCGAGTGCTGCGACGGTGCTCGCGGAGTTGAGGCCCACTGGCCACCTTTCGGTGCACGGGCGCCGTGGCAGCGGCATGACCACCGCAGCGGAACAATTCCTGTTCGCCGCACCTTTTGCCCACCGGTACCTCCTGCATTTGGACGAGGCTACGACGGAAGGCGATGCGCCGGTGTTGTTGGCGTTGGCGTTGGGTTTGGACCGATTTGACGAAAGAAGCGTTCTTCGAGCGGCTTCAGCGCTCAACGATACGGTATTCCTGCTCGATGACGTCGATCTGGCGCCTGACGCCTTTCGGTGGTTGAAGGCCGCGGCTCCAGGCGCCACTTGGATCACCACCTCCCGCTCGGCCATTTCTGAGCTTGCCATCGAGATCTTCCCCACCGCCCCTGGGACCGGCATCCCCGACCTGGACTTGCTCCCGCCCGGGGCGGAGATCCTTGCTGACCTCCCGATGGGAATTCCAGGTTCTCCCTTGGATGTTCCCACTCCGTTTCGAATTTCTGACACCCCAGTGAGGCTCCGCCGTTCGGTGCGAGAGTCCTTGGGAGGCCGTGCTTCGCCCGAGAGCGTAGTGGCCGCGCTGCGAGAAATCCCAGGTTCAGCGTGGTCTGCCGCCACCGAACGTCCCTTTCGCGATGATTCCGCCCGTCGTTTTTTTCGTGCCGCCGCATCCGCAGCGACGGATCCCGCACTGAGAGCCTTTTCCGTCGCTAAATATGGGCGACTCTGCCTCACTTTTGGGCAAGCCAGCTTGGCGCTAGAGGTGGTTCGGGAGGTCGGACGCTCCACTCTGCCGCGGAGAGAGCAGGCCGCTCTCGCCTGGATTGAGGGAGATGCCCGCCTGCAGCTGGACGACGCTGAAGCGCTGTCCACCCACGAACATGCGGTCGCGCTGGCCGACCCAAACGACCGCGAGCGGATTGCGATCGCATGTTTATGCGCCTGGAAACCGCGAGGACACGGAGCGCTATGGCGAAAATTCTTGATCTCGGACGCCGCGAAGGCGCTTGCCGAAGCCGTGCTGAGTCCCAGCGAACGAACATGGCAAATTGCCGCAGCAGCGGCCCCAGGAGGCGATGCCGATCTCGCCCAAGCCCTACGCCTTGGTACGGCCTTTGCCAGCCGAAAGCTTGGGAAAACCACCGATGTCAGCTCATCACGCAATGCCACTGAGGATCCAGGGGCGATCGACCTGCTCCGCCTCGACGCGCTGGGTGCGCGGGATGCGGGCCGCTGGTCCGCCGCCGAGGCGTTGCTCACGCGCGCGCGTTCCCTGGCGGGGCAGCGAGGGAATTCGCTGGCGGTGTCGCAACTGGACTTGGAGTTGGGGGATCTCCACCTCCAAGCGGGCGACCCCACAAAAGCGGTTGGTGCTTGGCAACGCGCGCTTTCGGTAGCTGAGTCGCTCCGTCATCCGGCGCTTTCGGTCCGAGCGCTGCAACGCCTTCGAATCGCCTGTGAGAACACAGACGCCATCGACGCCTTGATTCAGGTTTTCGCGCAACGAACGGCCGCGGCGACTGGCCTGTAGCGGCGGCAGCCGATACGTTCGAACGGTCTACTTTCGGAGCCGATCGGTGGCCGCACTTGCCGGATTTCGCGTCGCGCTGTTTCTTGGGGTGTCCGGCTGCCTGATCGACATCGGTCGCGGCCCGGATGTGGGCGACTGCGCCGATCTCCCCGAAGGTACCTACACTTACGGCGAGATTGGCATCGGCACCTGCCTTGCCGGACCCACCGATGTGCAATTCATCGAGGCAGACGGCACCACGTGGTTAGCGGTGACCAACGCCGATCCTTACCGCACCTTTAGCTCGGGCAGCGTGTTATGGATCGATTTCGATTCGATCGATCTGAATCTGCCACACAACCGCATGTCCACCTTGGCCGCCCACGCGGTCGCGACCGACCCCTTTGTCGGTTCGATGGGCTATTTGCCTGATCGCGAATTGATGATGGTGACCAGCCGGTATTCCCCCGATGCGATCGCCTCGGTGGCCGCCGACAAAGTGTTGGTGTTTGACGCCGCGGATCCGGCCGCCATGGTGCCATGGGAGATCGGCGCGTCCATCGAAGTCGAGGACGATCCCCAACCCCTGGTCATCGACCCGGTGGAAGGCGTCGCCTACGTCGGAAACCTCACCGACCATTCGATTTCAGTTCTTGAAACCAGCGCTACACCGATCCTCCCCCGCGATTTAGCGCCCGGCGCCAGCGTGCACGATGCGCGGTTCTTCGACAGCGAGGAAGGCCTGCCGGGGCCCTTCGACGGGTCTGCGGCCGAATTTGACGGCGCGACCATTTTCGACGCGTCCTTGGTCCCCAGCGAAGCGTGGACGATGACCTGGATCGACTCCACCTGGCGATTGTGGGCTCCCGAGGCGAATGGTCTCGCACGATATGAAACAGGCGGTCTGGCGCTCAACCGCCTGTTTGCCGGTTTGGAAGTCGAGCCTGAGCAAGCGGGCGCCACGGAAGTCAGCCAAGCGTTTCTGGCGCAGGCAGAAGGCGCTCTGTACCTCTATTATTCCGATGAGGGTTCGCTGTACTATGGCGGGCGTGCGGCGACGGACAGTGGCTGGAGTTGGTCGAGCACGCCGGTACTCGCGGGCGGATCCGGAGATTGGGACGACTGGATCGGCGGTGCTTCCGTGGTCACCCTTTCGTCCGGCATCGGCATGTTCTACGAGGGTCGGGCCAGCGTTGATGCACCTCCTTCCATCGGTTTCGCGCTGTCGATCGACGATGGTTCGACCTATACCCGCGAAGCGACCCCCGTGCTCGAAGCACCCGAAGGCTACCTCGGCGTGGGCGCGCCCTTTGTACGCAATGATCCGCTGTCCAACACCTTCCGGATGTGGATGTCGCTCTGGGACGGCGATCGCTGGACGATCGGCACGTCGGAATCCCGCGACGAAGGCGCTACTTGGTCTGAGGTCGAGGAGGTCCTGGCGCTGGACGATGGCCATGTGGCCGCTCCGGTCGTCAGCTGGGCCAACGGTCGGTACGTACTGTGGGCAACTGCGGGCGAAGCCGGCGATTGGTCGCACATCAGCGCGTGGAGCTGGGACGGCCGTGAGTGGTTCGATGTTGAAACGGCGCTTTCGTCCGATGTCGCCGCGAACGAACAGCACCCGCCCCGTCTGGCTGTTCAAACCGATGTTACCGGCGCTTGGCGGGTGGAATCTGGAAACGGCGGGTGGGCGGGCGCGCACGCGATTTCCGGCCTTACGTACGTAGGTCCAGGATTTACCTTCCGAGTGTCCAATGGGTTTGAGGTGAGCGGTACCGTGGTGGGTTCCAACGCCGCCAATGGTATCGAGCCGGGAAGTTACGCCGAGATCGACGGCGTTCCAACCCTGTTTGTGACCACCTGGGATCGCGATCTGATCCCTCATGTCGCCGCCCTTCAGCAGGTCGACGGCGCTTGGACGCTCGCAGCGGATGACCTGATCCCCGAGGGCGAAGGCGGAAACAACGCCGGTGTTCGAAGCCCTGTCGTCACCGAAATCGACGGCGAATGGGTCATGTACTACTCCGCGATCGACGCCGACGAGCAGATCCGCATTCGAAGGGCCGTTTCCGTCGATGGATTGTCGTTTGTTGCGGACGACGGCGAAGTCGTCCCAACCGCGGGCTGGGATGCCATGGAACAACGCCCGCAATCCGTTGAGCTGATCGCTTCCGGCGAGGTGCGCCTCTGGTTTGCGGGCACCAATGGCTCCCAATACCGGATCGGGTCCGCCATCGGCGACGGAACCACCTTCTCGCCAGAAGCGGGCCTGGACGGGGCCTGGCAGTTCGATGTGGGCGCGCCCAGCTCCTTCGACGCCGAAGGCGTCCGGGACCCGATGGTGCTCTCCACCGACACCGGCGCCGAGATGTGGTACTCGGGTTTTGATGGTACGAGTTGGAGAATCGGGCACGCTACTCAAAGTGGTACGGGCCGCTGGGTGCGCGACGAAAACGCCACCACGGAATTGTCCGAGCCCGCGCTCTCCGAAATCCCGCTTTCATTCGCCTCGGGAGGGGTCAGCTCGCCGGTGGTCGTCGCCGACGGCAACGGTGAATATACGGCCTGGTATGCGGGATCAGACGACGATGCCGTCTTTCCGGAATTTCGGATCGGCCGCGCCGTCGGCCGGAACGACGCGCTCTACCCCGCACAGCGGTTCCCTACGGCAGAGGATCGGATCGTATTCGAAAGCGATGCGGGTACCTCTGCTTCCGACGTGATTCAGCTTCGACAGACGATCGACGGCATCCAAGTTTCCGGCGAAGGTATGTCATCGTTGGTGCTGGATTCCGAACGCGGCTTTTTGTATGTGACGTCGAAACTCTCCAATACGGTCGTAGTGCTCGACATTCGAAATGACACCGAACCTGGCTTCGTCGACCGCAACTACCTTGAGGTGGAAGCGCTCATTGTGGTGAGCGGCGTCGTCGGCCCGAGGGGGTTCCGAGATGCACAGCAGATTCCCGGCACAAACCTGCTGTATTTGACGTCGTGGGATCCGGACGCCCTGGTGGTGGTGGACTTGAGCGAGCTCGTCGATGACGACGAAAAGCAGGGATATCTGCTACATACCCAGGCCATCCTTCCGCTGGCGTACGGCACGGAGGACGAGGGCGCCGAATCGTACTCTGGCCTCGGCGGGGTCGACCAAATCAGCGGCGGCGATATGGCTCTTTCATCGGACAATCGCATGTTGTTTGTCCCCCACTACCAAGACAACAGTCTTTCGGTCTTCGACCTTTCACTGGATGATTACGGCCGAGAAGTGCGTCGAATCACCGATATTGGCGAACATCCTCACCTCGTTCGACTGTCCCCCGATGGACGTTATGCGGTCGTCGCCAACTATACGGGGCAAGTGACCGACAATTTCGCAGAGTCGAACTTGGCGATTGTCGATGCGGATCCGAATAGCCCCGCGTGGATGCAGGTGTTGACCTGGCTGGAGAACCGGTGACCCCTCGTTTTTCATGGGCAGTGGTGTTGTTGGCGGGCTGCGGCATTGATCGCGTCTACTCGGGAAACCTGGAAAAACCCGTCGCGGCCGCGGTGGTTCAGCCGGAAGTGGGCGGGCCGTTCAAGGAGCCGATCGGATACGTCGCGTCAGGTTATGGCGGAAAAATCTGGCCTATCGCGCTTAAACGCGGCCAGTTCCTGACCGACGATGGAGAGGCCAGCTTCCTCCGAAGTACGCCGCTCGCTACGGGCGCCGGACGCCTGTTGACCAGCGTCGCCACCTGGGCGCCGGACGCCGAGACGATCACCGTGTTCGCAGGAGATACCGCTTTTGAGCGCCTCCTTCGCGTTCCGCATGTGATTGGCGTCGAGGACGGCGAGCCGGTGGAGCCCGAGCCTGAGGTGGTCAGCACCACGTTTGTGGATGCGGACTCCAGTGGCGACGAAGCCTCGTTTCGGCAGATCGTCCTGCAGTCGGGGGATGCCACCACCGAGCTGTGGACGTTGACGTCCGACGGCGAAGTCTGGTGGGTCGAAGGCAGTCGAACCGGTCGAGTGAATGACCCCCGTCGCGGCGGTCATTGGGCGCCACTCAGCGATGTAGGCATGGTGTGGATCGACGGTGCGGCCAGCTCCGGCGATCAGCTGTTCCTGGAAATAGACAACCAAGTTGACGAAATCGACGTCGGCGGCACCCCCGTAGAACTCGCTATGGCCCCGGATCAATCGCTGCTGGCGATGATCGTCGAGCAGCGCGATTCGGGGTCCACGCAGCTCTCCTGGTTCGACCCGCTCACCAATGCGCTCGCCGCCGCACCCACGCTTGACCTCTCTGCGGCGCCAGCAAAGTTGGCGTTCTCCCCCGAGGGGATTCTGTTTGTCGCGGACCGAGAGCTCGCAGTGGTCTGGGAGATCGATCCGCAAGGAGATGCGGCGATCGCCCATGATCTTCCGTGGCCGGTCGTCGATGTGGCGCCGTTGTCTACCGAAAATGGCCGTTGGGTCTATGTGGTTCCCGAGGGTACCCACGAAGTGTGGGTGTACGACCTGGACGCGGAAGCCCTGGTCGACGTCAACGTTTCCGCTCCTGGCCTCCAGGGAATGGACGTTCGCGGGCCAATCTCCGGGATCGAAGCGATTCCAATGAAGTACCGTTGGCCGGAAACCGACGAATTAGGCGCTCACAAATGGGGGGCATCGGTCGCGATCAGCCTCGCCAATGGTCGGGTCCTGTTTGCCGAAGAGGGCACCGGCTGCCTGGTCAGGGACGGCCTCGGGCCGATTCCCCGCGTTGAAAAGCGGAATACGGCCTACGACTACACGACCAACTATGACCTGGAAGAGTACGGTCCGCGACTTCTGGGCAATGGCTTTGGCGACTACCACGTTCAAATCAACCCTTGCGCGGGTATCGCTCAGCCGGAGACCTGGACGGTCCGTTACAACCGCAACCTGTCGGGTTGGGAGGTAGAGGGCTCTCTTTCCGGTGTTCAGACGACGCTCGCACGCGAAGATGTCCGCTACATGTCCGACGAAGGCGCGGTCAGCTTCGTGATCGCCTCCGGAAGCGCGCCAAGCGAAGACGGCTCCATCATTTCGTTCGGGGTTTCCGAGGGCGTTTTGACCGCGGATGGCGACAACGACAACGACGGCAAGCCCGACGTCAACTTCGATACCCCCAACGATCCTGTCTTTTTCTCGTATCGGGTCGGTCCCACCGACGGCGGTTGGGATCCGGTCGATGAGCGGCCCTTCGTTCTGATCACCGGGCAGAGCTCCGATCTGATCGGAAGAGTAGAGCCACAAACTGGCGAAATCGAGATCGCCCTGCGGTAGAAATCGTCAAGCGGTTGACGAGTTCGACCGTCTCAGTCCGAGGGGTCCGTCGGCTGGAGGATCTCCTCCAACTGCCAGAGCCCCGGCACCACGGCGTCGTCCCAGCGCGCTTTGGCACACGAGAGCAACGCGGTATGCGCCGTTCCTAACACCACAAATTCGCGCGTGAGCAGGCCTACCAACCGCTCCCATTCGGGGTTGTGACCCAAAGTGAGCAGGGTCGTCACCGACGGCGGAAGGCTCTGTGCGGCCTCCAATGCCGCCACTGCGCCAGACTCATAAAAAGCGCTGAGATAACTCGCTTCCGCCGGCGGTCCCGCGGGTGCCGCCGCCGCCCAGGTCTCTCGGGTGCGGACCGCATCGCTCGACAACACCCGATCCGGCCACCAACCTCGAGAAGCCAGCATGGCGCCGATCACCGCCGCCTCCCGTTGTCCACGCTGGTCCAGGGGTCGCTCGTGGTCCCGCCGCGAATCCATCGCTTGCGGCGCTCGCGCGTGCCGCATCACCACCCACCGCAACATTTGGCCTCCGGCTGCATCCTACCTCACCCGGATCGCTCCACAGCTGGATAAACACAGAGATCATGAGCACCCGCCGCGACCGCGCCCTTTACGTCATTCTGTTCATCGCCCTGATCGCCATTTTCTTGGTGCGGGCTTGGCCAACGCTGCCATCGGTGGTGGACGATGCCTGGATATCCGCACGTTACGCCCGAAATCTCGCATTGGGTAACGGACCTGTGTACAACGCCGGCGAGCCCCCGGTGGAAGGGTACACCAATCTGTCGTTTGTGGTGCTTCTCGCGATCGCTTACAAACTTGGGATCCACCTGCATTCCGCGATGGTTGGCCTCGGACTGTTGTTTGGCGCCTGTGCTGTCGTCGGCATGCAGCCCCTCACCGAGGGCCTGATCGGCAAAAAGAGCTGGTGGACCTTTGTTCCTGCGGCATGGCTGGCATTTGACCCTCATTTGGCTGTGGTCAGCACCAACGGCATCGAGTCTTCGATGTTCTTGGCGGCGGTGATCTGGGGCTGCGCGCTCGCTCTGCGAACGGGAAGCCGCATCGGACCCGCCATCCTGGTCGCCGTATTGATCACCACCCGACCGGAGGGGATCGCGGTCGCAGCGACGATCACCGTCTATGAAGCCGTGTTTTACCGCTCGAAAGCTTGGCCGGTCGTGGTGTCAACAACGGCCACGGCCATCGGCGTTTGGGTCGGGCGGTTCTTGTATTTCGGGCACTGGGTGCCCAATACCTTTGCCGCCAAGGACAGCCGCGACCTGATGGCGCAAATCCAATTCAATCTCAAATACCTGTCCCCCGACGCCCTGTTTTGGGCGGTGGTCGCCCTGATTTTGCTAGTGGGGCTCGGGCTCAAGAAAGAGCGTGCTTTGGTCGCCGCGATCGCACTCGGTTTGACCGCCGTCGCCTTTAAGGTGGACATGTGGATGCCGGGCGGACGCCTACTGTTGCCCGCTGCCTCCCTCGCCTTGGCGCTCGGCGGTTCCCGACTTGATGAGCTCTTCGAAGCGTCGCGTTCCAAGCTTGCATCCGCGGCATGGGCTCCGTCAGCGGTCGCATCGGCTTTGTTCCTGGGCATTCTCGTCGCCGGCCCCGTCCCCAAGCATGTGTTCAAATACGACGGAAAACATACGGCCCTACCTGGCAATGGCGCACAGCTGGCCATGGAACATCTGGCCCCCTACCTTCCCAAGGGATCGGTGCTCGCCACGCGAGATGCGGGCGTTCTTGCCTACTTTATCGGTCCCGACGTCAAGGTGGCGGAGTTGCACCAACGGGCTTTGACCCAACCCCACCCGGAGAGCAAAGACGCCGATATCTCCGCTTTCACTCCTCAAAATCCCGAGGTCTTCATCTCTACCCTGCGGGAACCCAAGCAGGCGAAGATGGAGTATCCCAACGATCGCAAAGTGTGGAAGGGGCTTACCGCGGAGTACGTCTATCTCGGCCGGGTGAACCAACATTACCGACGGTACTACGATGTGTACGTGCGCGCCGATCTGAAGGTTCCTCCGCTGCCGAAAGAACTGGTCGTGAGTTTCGCCGGGCCAAAACCCAAAGACAAATAGTAAACTACCTTACTATTGACACGCCGGATTGAACGACTTCCGCTGGATTTCGCGGATCCCATCCCCATCGAGATCCTCCCCCGCGTCCTGAAACGAACAGTCCAAATACGAGAGTCGGCCACCGGTCAGCCAATCCATCCAACCGGCCCCGGCGCCCTGCCCACCGGGATCGTGATCGACTGTCACGTCCACACCGGCTTGAATCGGCCCTCGGCGGGCTCCAAAACCAACGTTGGTTTCCGGGAATGCGTCACCGTCATTCTTCACTCCGACATCGACCCCCTCAAACGCCGCATTCGCCTCCGACCACTCAAATCCTTCTTCGCCCCAAACCCCCGACAAGACCGGAGTATTGATATTCCACGCGCCGTCTTGACGGGTCTGTACCCCGTACCCGCCCAAAGTGTAGTCATGGGTGAGCTCGTTGCCTTGTGCGTCCCAGCCCACCGCTTCTTGGTAGGCGCCAACACCGCCTTCGAGTCGCCCCGCCCCGTCGGAGGAATAGGACCCGCCGCCGGACAGGCCGCCCCTTTGGGCCGATCCATCCACCCGCCAACCCTCCGAATCCACCGTTCCCCCGATACTACCGTGCTGTCCGGACACGGAACCGGAGACGGAGGTAGATTGACCATCCGTCGTTCCCTCTAATGTAACGCCGGGAACCGGGCTCACACCCACCCCTACCTGAGGATGAACGCCGACGCTCCATCCGCCGGGCGCGGTACCATAGCAAGAGCGCTCGGAACACGGCGGCACATTGCTGCCGTTGGCCGCCCATGCTTCGCTGG
Source organism: Pseudomonadota bacterium (assembly GCA_005797785.1). Classification (GTDB taxonomy): domain Bacteria; phylum Myxococcota_A; class UBA796; order UBA796; genus SYKL01. Next base: position 15,846 of record SYKL01000493.1, read on the forward strand.
GGCTCGGCTTGCGGTATTCCTGTCCCATCGTTCACCTCACCCTCACAGCCTAGACGGCGAACGGGCGGGGTGTGGTTACAGCCGCGTTTCAGACGGCCTCGAACACCGCCG
>SYKL01000494.1 GCA_005797785.1 Pseudomonadota bacterium
CGAGCGTCCCGAGATCATGTGGCAGTTCTCGCAATCCATCGATGGTTTAGCGCGAGGGTGCTCGGAGTTGGGCATTCCTATCGTTTCCGGAAACGTGTCGTTGTACAATGAAACCGACGGTAAGGGGATCCTGCCCACGCCCTCGGTGGCGATGGTAGGGTTGGTCGAGGGCCCAGTTCCAACGGTTCGGGCGCGGTTTGGGCGAGCCGGGCTAGAGGTCGCCGTTCTTGGAGCGACGGCGAAGCATGGCGTGGGCGGATCCTCCTGGTTGTCCTGGTTGCACGGGATGGATCGGGGTGCGCCGCCTCCGGTGGACTTGCGGGTCGAGAGAGCGCTGCATGCGGCGGTGATCGGCTTGGTACGCCAAGGATTGGTGGAAGTTGCTCATGATGTGGCGGACGGGGGATTGGCCCTCGCGTTGGCTGAAGCCTGCCTTGGATTGAGGGAGGAGGCGGGAGTGGGTTTGGAAGCTTCGCTTCCGGGCGAAGGCTCGGTTGCCGGACGCTTGTTCGGGGAGGACCACGGACGGGTGGTGCTCGCATATGCGCCGGAACAACGGGCGAAAGTTCAGGCGTTGGTGGGCGCGCTCCCGTTGACGGTTCTTGGCACTACCGGCGGCGATCGCCTGGTGCTTTCGGGGATCTTGGACGTTGCGGTGGCCGAGTTGCAGAGCGCTTGGTCGGAGGCGTTGCCGAGCTACATGGCGGGTAAATCGTCGTGGCGTCGGGGGCGCGGTTGATTTCAACGGACACCATCGAGGGGTTTCGCGACGAACAAGGCTTGTTTGGGGTCGCGGGCCACGGCCGTGCCGCAGAATTGGCGGTGCTGGGCTTGTATGCGATGCAACACCGCGGGGATGATGGCGCGGGATTGGTCGCATCCGATGGGTATACGCTTCGCTGCTGGCGTGGGGCAGGGTCGGTCGGGTCGGTGTTTTCCGCGGGGCCATTGCAAGGGTTGGTGGGACGTCTTGCGATTGGTCAGGTGTCTCGGGGTGGATCGGCGAGCCTGGTGACGGGCGTGATCGCGGCTGAGCCAGAAATGCCCGTAGTTGGCAGGGTTCGCGGTGGTCAGGTGGCGGTAACGATGGCCGGCAAGTTCACCAATGGGGTGCGTCTGCGCAGGGATCTCGAGGATCGCGGGGCGGTCTTGGTGACCAATTCCGATGCGGAGGTGCTGCTGCAGTGGATGGCACAGTCCAACCAACGCACGTTCGTCAACCGACTTGTCGATGCATTGTGGAAGGTGGAAGGCGCGTTTTCGGTTCTCGTGTGCAGCGAAGACCGGATGATCGCCGTGCGGGATCCGCGCGGATTTCGGCCGTTGGTGATGGGCCGGATCGGCTCGGCGAACGTGGTGGCGAGCGAAGGCGGGGCGATTCGCGCGGCGGGTGGCGAGGTATTGCGCGAAATTGGGCCCGGCGAAATGGTGATCCTCGATCCGAGCGGTGCCACCACGGTGACTCCGTTCCCAAAACGGCCTCGGGCGGCGTGTCTTCAGGAGTTGGTGCAAGTAGCCGGTGTGGACGCCCACGTGTTTGGGCAGGATGTGTACCCGGTTCGCGCAGGTTTTGGCGAACGGTTGGCAAAGGAACAGCCTTGTGCGCGTGCCCAGGTGGTGGTTGGTGTTCCGGGTGCAGCCGAAAGTGTCGCTTTGGGGTACGCTCGCGCGTCGAAGTTGGGCGTTGAACCCGGGTTGACCTGGTCCACGTCCGGTGGGCCGGCGGTGGAGCCTGAAGGTGGCGGAACGCTGCGTTTTACTGCCGTTCCTGCGGTGGTTTCCGGGAAGCGGGTGGCGCTGGTGGCGTCGTCCGTGGTGACCGGAGATGGGCTCGCTACCATCGTGAAAACGTTGCGCCGAGCTGGCGCTTCCGAAGTTCATGTGCGGATCGGCTCGCCGCCTGTGCGGACGGGTTGCCTGTACGGGGTGGCGAGCGCCACGGATGACGAAATCTCAGCTTCTGACGTGGGCAATCTGCTTACGCTGACGCGGAAGCTCGGTGCGGACTCGGTTGGATGGCTGAGTTTCGAAGGGCTGCGCGCGGTGGCCGGCCAGGCGATCGACGGCCGGGCGATGTGGTGCGGCGGGTGTTTTACCGGAGAATGGCCGGTAGTGCCGGAGACCGACGGGCAATTGGGGTTGTTTGATACCGAGGAAAGGAAGGCCGAGGGGAGATAGTCAAGAGGTTGACGATCTGGGCTAGAGGCCGCGGTTGTAGTAGATGTAGATGTACTCGGGCTGGGTCGGGTGGGTAGCGCCGTTGGCGACGATCAGGTCGGGGTAGCCGTTTTGGTCGAGGTCGCCGATGGTGAAGACTTCGCCGAAGCGGTCGCCGGTGGTGGTGCCTTGGAAGGAGAAGTCGGCGAAAGTGTTGCCCACGATCTGCATTAGGTCCTGTCGGGCGCGAATGACGCGAACAACGCCGCGGGCGTTGTCCCACATTGGGGCGGCGAGGATCAAGTCGGGCTCCCCGTCCCGTGTCAGGTCCGAGATGGCGACGCTCGAAAGGCGTTCCCCGGTGCTGATGCCACTGACGGTGCCCGCTACGCTGGCGTCCGCTTCCGCCCCAATGCTGCCCGTCGCGTCATGGGAAGTGCTGCCGTCTAACAGGTAGACTTTGCCGCGATACGTGCCCCAGCCTGGCGCGCCTATCGCGAGATCCGCGATTCCGTCGATGTTGACATCGCCGGCTGCAAGGTGGGAACCCAACCGGTGGTTGGTGTTTTCGCCGGTCCAGGTCCCGTCAACTGTGTACGATGACACCCCAGATGTGAACGGGCCTTTTTCGTAGGAGACCTTGCCCGCGTTGCCGTTGGCCTCCGGGTCCGCCCATACCAGATCGAGCGTTCCGTCGTGATTGACGTCGAAGTCGATGACCGTGGTGGGACCAGCGAGCGAGGAATAGTCGTCGGAGGTGTCCAAGTTTCCGGCGAAAGGAGGGAGGAATTCACGCAGGTAGTAGTCGTCGACGGTCCACAGTTCGTCCTTACCGTCCTCATCGACATCGGTGGTGTAAAGTGCATTGACGCCGTAACTGCCGAGGTCGATCACCGCGGCTGCGTCGTTGAGATCGATGGGGCCCTCGAAGGGTCCAGCGAAGAGGTAGACGGTGCCGTTCCCAGAAGCGTCTTCGCAACCGAGGGCGAGGCCCAGGGTAGAGATAGAGGAGAGGGAGATGGCTTTGACCGTTCGCGCAGAGCAGTCGCCCGAGGATACCCCAGCAAAATTGAGCGGACCTGGGTCCAGAATACGTTGACCGAAATCGAGTTGGCTGCTGGTTGTGCCTTCGAGCGTCATGAAAAGCTGCCCGGGCGGGTCACCGGTGTCGACGACGGTCATTGTGAGGGGGCGTTCCCAGACTCCAGTATTGGTGTAGTAAAGGTCAGTTTCCACTACACCCATAAAGGCATAATCGATCCAGGCGCAACCCTCGTCGTCGCAGTTGTTGTCAATTCCGTCGTCGCAAATCTCGTTTTCTCCAGGGTTGATATTGGCTTCGCTGGGGTCGCAGTCAGACCAGCCGGTACCGTAGCCGGGGGGTGCCGTGCAGGAGGTTACGTGTCCCAGAGTGTAGGTGTCGCCCCAACCGTCGCCGTCGGCGTCTGGAAACCACAGCGGGGCGTCCACCGCGTCCAGGTCGGCGGTTGCGTTGCAATCATTGTCCGCCCCGTCACACACCTCAGGCGCCGCGGGGTTGATCTCGGCGTTGCTGTCGTCGCAGTCGCCCCCAGTTGTGGCCCGGCCCTCCACTGCAGCGCAAGAAACGATGCTGTCGGAGGTATCCCCGTACCCGTCGCCGTCGGAATCTAGGTACCAAGTGGAGTTGCCAGACATGGATGGGTCATCCTCATCAATCAACCCATCGCAGTCCTCGTCGCCGCCTTCGCACACCTCCGTGGCATCAGGGTGAAATGCGGAGTTATCAGGTTCGCAATCCCCTGCTTCGCTGGTGTAGCCTTCGGGTGCCTCACAGGCTTCGATGGCGGCGCCAGCGCCGTACCCGTCGTGGTCGACGTCTGCGTACCATGACGTCGGATCGAGGGGGTCTTCGTCGACGAGGAAGTCGCAGTCCTCGTCCTCACCGTCGCAGGTCTCGTTGGCGTCGGGGAAGATCGACGGGTCGTTGTCGTCGCAGTCGCCACCACTCATGACGTAGTTATCAGGGGGATCACACGCGAGGACTTGCGACTCATCCGTGCCGTGGTCGTCGCCATCGGCGTCGAGGTACCACGTCTGTGGATTGGTAGGTTCTTCGTCGATGTGGCCGTCGCAGTCTTCGTCGATGTCGTCGCAGGTTTCCATCACACCCGGATGGCTGTATGCGTCGTTGTCGTTGCAATCATGGTTGTCAGCGACCCAACCGTCACTTGGCTCGCAGGCCAATTGTGAGGTGAGTGGAGAACCGAACCCGTCGCTATCGCCATCAGCATAAAAGGTGAGGCGATCCGGACCGTCATCGGGGGTGTCGTTGCAATCGTTGTCTGCGCCGTCGCAGAGGTCGACGGCTCCCGGATGCACGGTGGGGTCGTGATCGTCGCAGTCGAACGGTCCCTCTTGGTCATACGACTCGGCTTGCGGATCATAGAACCCGTCGTGGTCGGCGTCGAACAGGCCGACCACCTTCGAATCGGGTGCAAAACAACCCGCCAAGCCCAACAGAGCCAACGCGCGCACGCGACCTCCTGAGCGTTGTTTTAGCGCGATTTGGGGGTGGCCACGATCGAAATGAAGGCCACCCCCGATTTTCTTCCGCTTATTCGACGGCGGTGGGGGTCAGCGTGGAGGTACCGGAGGTTTCCCAACCGCTTTCCACGATTTCATAGCGGTCTGTGTCGTCTTCAATGAGGATCGGGAGAATATCTCCTTCGTCTGAGTCAACTTTCAGTTCGTAGGTCCCATCTGGATCCGAGTAGTCTTCGCAATAGTAGCCTTGGTTGGAGACGATCACG
>SYKL01000495.1 GCA_005797785.1 Pseudomonadota bacterium
ACCGCAGGATCCGCCGACGCCAGAGCGACACCCATCAACCACAGCGTCAAAGCGCCTCCCTTCCTCGTTTATGCGTGTGCTACCAGGAAAAAGAGGTCACAAGCCATTTGTCGCCCACCTTCTTCTGGGTACTCGGCGTCGGCATGCGGCTTTCTTCGCATTTGATCCAGATTTTCACTTCGGTGTCCTTGGCGGGATCTCCTTCCACCCGGGTCACCTTGATCGAATCGTCCGGGGCGTGCAAGCAATGCTTCACGCCCGACTGTGCTCGGGTGAGCGCAAAGCGCTTCAAATCAGGAATTCCCGCCGGCGAGCAGAGAGTGGAGGTGTCACACCAAGAAGAGATCCATTCGTCCGATTTTCCATCGCGAAGCAGGATCAAAGAGGCTCGAACCGTGGCCTCCGGGGTGCCTGCCGCGGGCGGTTCCGCAAGCGCCACCACTGGAATACTCAGCATCGAACCTAGCACAATTCCACGCAGCATTTGAACCGTCGACATGGAGACCCCCGGGCGTGTAAGCACAACCCGCGGACGAGGATAGAGCTTCCCGCATTCGAACTTCAAGTGGAATTTCCCCAATGGCGTCCGATCCCCGGCTTCTACCTGCGTCGTCCCTCCGCAACTGGGGACCATCGTTGGGCGTGGGGATCTTGTGTTTCCTGTCCTTTTTCTCGCGCACCTCGACGTTTGCTGGCGTCGCCGAGAGCCTCGGGATCGCCACATGTGTGGCATTCATCGCAGCTTCAGTCCCATTTCTAATGCGGAGATGGCCCGCGCCTTCTTTTGGTTGCGCCGCCGTGGGCGGCCTCGTTTCGATCCTCACGTTGTCGCCGCCAACCACACATCTGAAAGGTCAAACGCCTATTGTGTTGATCACGATCGACACCTTTCGCGCCGATCACGTCAATGAAAACACGCCTCACCTTCTAAGTTTGGCAAGCGAAGGCGTGCGTTTTACCAACGCAATCACGACCGCCCCCCTTACCGCCCCCGCACACGCCAGCCTGCTGACCGGCCTGGACGTCGACGTCCACGGTCTTCGGAAAAATGGCGGATTGACCGACTCTCCGACCATCGTCGAGCACCTCCGAGCGAAGGGCTGGCGAACGGGCGCCTTTGTTTCCGCCAATGTGCTCGGCCGACACACCCATTTAGACCGTGGGTTTGAGCACTACGACGATCGATTTTCGCTCCGGGCACGTTGGGCCGGCGCCTTCGGACTGTTTCGAACGGGTGCCAAAAGCCGCTCAGGAGCCGACACCGTTGAACGAGCGCTTTCTTGGCTTGGTTCGGGGGAGTCCACCTTTCTTTGGATCCACTTGTACGACGCCCACCTTCCTTATGCGCCTCCCGCCGAATTCCGTCCCACACCCGATCAATTGTCCGCGCTCAAAGCGGCCGATCGCAACGACGAAAGCGTCCACCCGGAAGGACGCCATGGAAGCGAAGGAAAAGCGATGTACGCCGCTGAAACGCGATGGGTGGATGCCCTCGTCGGCCGCATCGTTGCCGGAACATCGCGAGAAACCCGCGTGATCGCCGTTGCCGACCACGGTGAAGCTCTGGGTGAGCACGAATATTGGTTCAACCACGGCGCCATGCTTCACGAACCTGCCGTTCATATCCCGATGATCGTGCGTTGGCCTGGCACCCTCGCCGCCGGTTCCTCCAACCCGCAGCTCACCAGCATCACCGCTGTGCATGATTGGATCGGCGCTATGGCCGGTCTCAACGCCCCTCCAATAGCCATACAAAAAGTCTTGGCGTTCACGCCGGGCCAACAGAACCGTCGTTCCAAAAACAGGGAAGCACCTAAACCACAAGTCATAGCGGGCTTTCGGTACGCGGACTCCAAATTGGTGGCCGCAGCCGGATCCGGGGCGCAGTTCTTCGATCTCTCCCTGGATCCTTATGAACTGTCCCCCCAGCCCGTGCCCGCAGGCCTAACGGACGACGCGGCAGCGTTGGCGCTGCACCTCGATGCCCCCCTCTCCGCATCCTCCGAAGAAAAAGAACGCTTGAAGGCTCTAGGCTACGTGGAGTAATGTCGACCGGCTCCGACAGCGATACACCCTGAGCATGGGCATTTTCTCCACGCTTGGGAAAATTCTGGGACTTTCGAGGCCGGTCGAGGCGTCCGACCTGGATGATTTCCACCTGACGGATCGGGCAAGAGCGCACCTGAAGGCGCTGACCGATGGCCATACCCTGAATGTGGCCACTGCCCCCGCCGACCGCGGCCGGGTGGTTCGGGTCCAGGAAGGTCCCCCTCTGGCTTCCCTTCATGAAACCTTGCGAATTGTCATCACGCAAGCGGACGTCGAACGCCTTCGTGGTCTGAGCCTCGACTGGTTGGACCAACGTTGGACGGTGGTTCTTAAACTCCGCTTGGACGCTTCCGAAACGCCCAATCCGAATGGACGCATGTACACGGTCGATCGTGTCCTTAATCTCGGCCCGCCGCGTTTTTTTGTAGCGGGCACCGCTGCTCCCGACCTGCCACAACGGCTACTTGAAATTGACGGGGTAAAATCGGTACTTCTACGCGATCGGCACGTGACCGTCGAGCGGCGGCCCAACACCCCATGGAAAGTCATCGATCGAGCCGTCGATGCCGCGCTCCGTGAACACTTTCTGCTCTGTGGAACGGCCTTATCGGAGGAGCCTACCTCCACCCAGCACACCGGCCTTGAGGCCAGAATCGCCGAGGTGTTGCGCACTCAAATCGCGCCCATGGTGCACAAAGACGGCGGTGATATTGAGTTCCTATCGTTTCAGGACGGCATCGTCCGCGTCCACATGGTGGGGGCGTGCCGAAGCTGCCCCGCCGCCACCACCACGCTGAAATTGGGCGTCGAAGCGACTCTAAAGAGGGAGTTTCCAGGTCAGGTACACAGCGTCGAGCAAATCGGATGATCCTGATCACCGGTGGTGCAGGATTTATTGGGTCTCACCTCGTTCATCGCCTGGTCAACGACGGACATCGCGTCCGGATCCTGGACCTCCTCTGGGACACGCCCGAGGACCCGTCCAGCCGACAGATCGCCAACCTCGCGCACTTTCCCGTGGGGGTAGAGTTCATCCGTGGAGACGTCCGCGATCCGCTCGCGGTTCGGCAGGCCATGACCGGGGTTACTACTGCCTTTCATCTCGCTGCTTTGGCAGGCGTGCACGCCAGCACCATCAACCCCGCACCTTACTATGACGTCAACGTCGTGGGTACCGAACGAGTGCTCGAAGCCGCAACCTTTGCCAAGGTGCACCAGGTTATTTTCGCCTCGTCATCGTCGGTCTACGGCAACGCACCGACACCAACGCCTGAAAGCACGCCCACTAAACCCGAAAGCCCCTACGCTCACAGCAAGATCCTCGCGGAGCAACGCGTCCGGGACTGGGCCACGTCGCACGGAAACGCGACGATTATTCGGCCTTTTACCGTCTACGGCCCAGGTCAACGTCCCAACATGGCCGTTTCACGGTTCATGAATGCACTCCGAAACGGACAACCTATCCCTATTTTCGGTGATGGCACCATCACCCGCGACAACACCCACGTGCACGATGTCGTAGACGCACTTCGCATCCTACTCAAACACCCCGCTCCTTTTTCCACTTTCAACGTGGGAAGTGGAACTTCCGTCAGCCTGCTCGAATTGGGCGAGGAAGTGGGGCGCGCACTCGGTCTCAAACCCATGTTCGAATTTCATCCGCCGCAGCCCGGCGATGCGCAACACACCCAAGCGGACCTTGCTCACATTCAAAGAGAACTCCATTGGAAACCAAAATATTCCCTGCGTGAGGGCCTACGGCACACCCTGAAGGCCTCCCAGTGAATCTGCACTGGCCGGCCAGCCAGCGCGCGTTACATTGGGCCGCCAACCGGCATTGCAAAAAAAAAACGGTGTGCACATAGCGCATGCAACGCCCGTTGTGGCTTGTTGGCGTTCGACAACCGGGTTTCCTGCTCCGCATCCTGCTGAATCCGGCGTTAAGAGCGCGCGCTCCGAAAGGAACGCCGATGTTGCAGCACACTCCGGAACCGCAGGGCCACTTCGTCCCCGCAGGGCCGCTCCAATGGGGCAAATCCGCGGTGCTGGAGGCGATCCAACACCTTGAACAGCCGTTCGCGCTGGTTCGTGGAGAATCTGGCGTTGGAGCGGGTTTTCGAGGAGTCACAACCCTCGGCGGCCCCCCCACTTCGGGCGCACTCCCTTTGCTGGCCTGGGTTCCCGCGCTTCCTCCGGAACGCCTCGGAGATCCCAGCTTTCAGATGGTTTACGGCACCCGGTACAGCTATGTCGCCGGAGAAATGGCCAACGGGATCGGATCGGCCGAAATGGTGATCGCGATGGCCAAAGCCGGGATGATCGGCTTTTTTGGCTCAGGCGGGCTTTCGACCGAGCGGGTGCGAACGGCGGTTGAACGCATCCAGTCAGAACTCGGCGATCTCCCTTATGGATTCAACCTGATCCACTCGCCACAAGATCCGCGGCAAGAGCAAGCTCTGGTGGATCTCTACCTCGAAAAAGGCGTTCGAACCGTATGTGCGGCAGCGTTCATGTCGCTCACACCCGCCGTCGTGCACTACCGCGCCGCTGGCCTCAGCCGAAATGGCTCTGAAATTCACGTTTCCAACCGCCTGATCGCCAAGGTCAGCCGGGAAGAAGTCGCCACACATTTTCTCGCGCCCGCCCCCGAGAAGATCCTGCGAGCGTTGGTCGAACAAGGAAAAATCACCGCTGAACAAGCGGAACTTGCCCGCCAAGTTCCCATGGCGGACGACCTCACCGCTGAAGCCGATTCCGGCGGGCACACCGATAACCGTGCTTCGTTCGTATTGATCCCGCTGATGCTCATGCTCAGGGATCGGATGCGCGCCGAACATGGCTACACCCAAATCGTGCGAGTGGGCGCTGCAGGCGGTATTTCAACCCCTCAAGCGGTGGCGGCAGCCTTCGCGCTGGGCGCCGCCTATGTGGTCACCGGTACCGTCAACCAGGCCTGTATTGAAGCGGGAACTTCGGATTTGGCGAAATCGCTGCTCGCCCAAGCGGGAGCCGCGGACGTCGACATGGCGCCAGCCTCGGACATGTTCGAAGCTGGCGTAAAAGTTCAGGTATTGAAGCGCGGGACGATGTTTTCCCGGCGCGGCGAGCGGTTGTACGAAATCTGGAGGGAATATTCCTCCCTGGATGCGATACCATCAGACGAACGCCAGAAATTGGAAGAGCAAATCCTCCGCAGACCGGCCGAAGACGTGTGGAAGGACTGCGTCTCCTTCTTCTCAGAACGGGATCCCGCCCAACTGGAGCGCGCGGAACGAGAGCCAAAACATAAATTGGCGTTGATTTTCCGCTGGTATTTGGGGATGTCGTCGCGCTGGGCGATCGCCGGCGTCGAAGATCGCAAGCTCGATACTCAAATTTGGTGTGGTCCGGCGATCGGTGCGTTCAACGCCTGGACCCGCGGAACTTTCCTCGCTGAACCCGCGAACCGCCGTGTTGCCACGGTGGCCGCAAATCTGCTGGCGGGGGCTGCCGCGATCACTCGATCGCGCTGGTTAAACGCCCAAGGCATCGATCTCGGACCGGAAGCGCTGGCGTGGACCCCGCGCCCGATCAACGAATAACGGAGAGCCTGTGGAACCCATTGCTATCGTCGGAATGGCCTGCCTTCTCCCCAAAGCGCCCGATTTGGCGTCGTACTGGCGCAACATCCTCGATGCGTCGGATTGCACTTCGGAACTCCCCGACGACCACAGTTGGCGAGCGGACGAGCATTTTGACGCCGACCCCGCAGTGCCCGACAAAACCTATTGCCGACGCGGCGGCTTTATCGACAAAGTCCCCTTCGATCCGATGGCGTTTGGTCTTCCGCCGAACATTCTCGATGCGGTGGACACCTCTCAGCTGCTGTCGTTGATCGTCGCCCGCGAAGCCCTGAAAGACGCTGGGATCGACCCCGACAAAGACAATTGGCCTCGCCAACGCACCAGCTGCATCATGGGGATCACCGGCACCCAAGAGCTGGCGATCACCCTCGGTTCCCGTTTGCACGGCCCGACCTGGCGAAAAGCGATGCTCCGTTGCGGCGTCGACGGCGCCCTGGCCGATCGCGTGGTTGAAGACATTGGAAAGCACTTTCCGGAATGGCAGGAGCAGAGTTTCCCCGGCCTGCTCGGAAATGTCGTGGCCGGACGGATCGCCAACCGCCTCGATTTGGGCGGTACCAACTGTGTTGTAGACGCTGCATGTGCGTCTTCGCTCGCCGCAATCCAGCTGTCCATCGCCGATCTTCAGGCCGGAAAGTCCGATCTGGCAATCTCCGGCGGGGTAGACACGCTGAACGACATCTTCATGTACATGTGCTTCAGCAAGACGCCGGCCCTGTCCAAAACCGGCCATTCTCGCCCGTTTGACGCCAACGCGGACGGCACGCTGATCGCCGAAGGCATCGCGATCGCGGTCATGAAGCGACTCTCTGACGCCGAGCGCGATGGCGACCGGGTCTACGCGGTGATCAAGGGGCTCGGAACCTCCTCCGACGGCCGATACAAGAGCATCTACGCTCCAAACAGCTCCGGCCAAGCTGTCGCCCTCCGTCGCGCCTATGAAGACGCCGGTTTCCCCTTGGAAACCATCGAATTGATCGAAGCACATGGCACCGGCACCAAAGCCGGCGACATCGCTGAGATCGAGGGTCTCAAAGCCGTATTTGCGGATTCTCCCCGCCCCAACCGCCACATCGCGATCGGATCGGTCAAGTCGCAGATCGGGCATACCAAATCCGCCGCTGGAGCGGCCGGCCTGCTCAAAGCGGCGCTCGCCCTTCATCAACGCGTGTTGCCGCCCACCGCGAAGGTGACCACCGTCAACCCCAAAATGGGCTTGGAAAAGAGCAAGTTGTACGTCAATTCGTTCGCGCGGCCATGGATCCGCAGCAACGATTTTCCTCGCCGCGCAGGGGTGAGCGCCTTCGGATTCGGCGGTTCAAACTTTCACTTGGCGTTGGAGGAGCATGGTTCCGCCGACGCAGCCCCAGCGTATGGCCCTGCAACTGAGGAATTGTTCCTGTTTGGAGCCGAAAGTTCCCAGGATCTATCATCGGCGTTGCAAGCCGGTGGGACCACTCTAGCCCAAGCCTCCCGCGACGTCTTGAGCCGTTGGAAACCGGCTTCTTGGGTGGCGGCATTTACGGCAGAAACCCTCGCGGACCTTCAGCAAAAGTTGGAGGTTGCCCGCAGCTTACTCGCCAATGGCGGCGGTGAAAAAGGCGGAGTCTTCGTCGCTCAGCCGAAAGCTGACGCGCGTCGCACCGCAGTGCTGTTTCCTGGCCAGGGATCCCAGTATACATCGATGGGGCGCACCCTGGCGCTCCGCCACGCCACCTTCCGAAGCGCGCTCGATCGCGCGGAAACCGCATTTGTCGCGAACGGAAAATCGTTGGCGGAGGTGGTCTACCCGATCCCCGCGTTCAACGAGGACGATCGTCAAGCCCAGGAAGCGCACCTGACCGCCACCGAATGGGCGCAGCCTGCGATCGGAGCCATCTCCAAGGCCATGTTCGAGCTGCTTCGGAGCTTTGGCGTCCAGGCCGAGGCCTTCGCTGGCCACAGCTACGGCGAGCTCGTCGCCCTGCATGCAGCGGGAGTGCTCGATGAAGCTTCGTTCTTTGCGGCATCGATCGCTCGCGGCGAGGCGATGTCGGATCGCGGCGGGGACCGCGGCACCATGGCCGCGGTGGCCGGCGATCCCGCGACGGTCGATTCAGCCCTGCTCGGAATCCCCGATGTGGGCGTTGCCAACCGCAATCACCCTCGGCAGACGGTGATCTCCGGAACGAAGACCGGAATTGCGTTGGCGATGCAAGCGCTCACCAAAGCTGGGCTTACCGTCAAAGCGCTGTCGGTTTCCGCGGCCTTCCATTCGCCGTTGGTCGCCGACGCCAAAGTGCCTTTCGCACTGTGCCTTCAAGCGCTGACGTTTGCGGCACCCGATGTACCCGTGTACGCAAATACCTCTGCTCGACCCTACCCTTCTGAGCCCGACGCCATGCGCCAGACGTTGGCCGACCAGATCACGGCGCCGGTCGACTTTGTTGGAATCGTCAAGTCGCTTTACGAATCGGGGGTGAGAACCTTCGTCGAGTGCGGTCCGAAAGGGGTTCTCGCTGGCCTGCTTCGACAAAATCTGCGCGGTAAGGACGGGGTAGCCATCGTGAGCATCGACGCTGAGGCCGAGAGGGTCGACGGCGATGCCCAATTCAAGCGCGCCCTGGCCCATCTGGCGGCCCGCGGCGTGCCCGTCGACATCGCACCGCTCCTCCGCGACAGCCTGCCCCAGGAACCCCGCACGGCGGGCAGCAAGGCCACGGTCTGGTTGGGCGGTGCAAACTACCGAAAGCCGGAAACCATCTCGCCACCCGCGCCGAAAGACCTGCCGGTCGCTCCCAAGCCGGTGGTCGAAACCGTGGCCCAGGCCCCGGTCCCCAAAGTTCCGGTTCAAGCCGTGGAGAAGCGTGAGGCCCCACCCGTGCACGCTCCAACGCCGTCCATTTCTACACCGACCGCGGCCAGCACTTTAGTTCCTTCTTCCTCATCTTTTTCACCTCCCCCTGGAGACGAAATGTCCAACGCACCGGTGGATCCGACCCTTTTGGCCGCCCTTCTCGACAGCACCCGACAGGGGTTGTTGGCGTTCCAGCAGACACAAGAGCGTACCGCGCTCGTTCACGCGGAGTTCCTCAAGGCTCACGCCCGTGCAAACGATAGCTTCTCGGTGCTGTTTGCCTCGCACGCGCGATTGGTGGAACTCGCCGCGGGCGCCGATCTCGGTGAAGTAGCGCCAGCACCGCGAGCTTTGCCGGTCGCTGCTTCTGCGCCGCGCCCCGCAATGCCTGACACCTCCGCGGTTCTTAGCTTCCAAGAGTCTTTTTTGAACGCCCGCCCCGCACCTGTGGATTCCGGCAGGGTGCAGATGCCGCAAACGGCTCGGCCGAACGTCGCTTTGGAGAATGATCTTCCACAGATCGTCAGCGCCGGTGCTCCGGTGGCCCGCCCGGTCGCACGCTCGGAGGCTCCTCCTGCACCAGCCCCGAAAGCCGCCGCGAAGCCCACATCTTCCAGCCGCGACGCCATTCTTTCCGCAATGTTAGATACTGTCGCCGAAAAGACCGGCTACCCGAAGGATATGCTCGAACTCTCCATGGATTTGGAGGCCGATCTCGGCATCGATTCCATCAAACGCGTCGAGATCCTCTCCGCGGTTCAGGAGCAAATTCCTGGGCTTCCAGAGCTCGACAACGACAAGATGTCCGCGTTGCGCACCGTGGGCGAGGTGGTCGAGTATTTGAGCGCCGCTGTCGGAGGTACGCCGGTTGTACCTTCCGTTTCCGCGCCGGTTGTACCTTCCGTTTCCGCTCCCGTCGCTGCTCCCGCCACCGGCGGTTCCCGCGATGCCGTCGTCGCAGCGATGTTGGAAACCGTTTCCGAAAAAACTGGATACCCGCTGGAAATGCTCGAGCTCTCCATGGATTTGGAGGCCGATCTCGGCATTGATTCCATCAAACGCGTCGAAATCCTCTCGGCGGTCCAAGAAAAGGTTCCTGGACTTCCAGAACTCGACAACGAGCAGCTTTCCGCCCTGCGAAGCGTCGGCGACGTGGTCGATCACTTGGCGGCAGCACTCGGTGCCACTCCTCAAGAATCCGTTGAATCCTCGCTTCCTTCGCGCAAAGAAGTCCACCTTCAGCCGGCCCCACTGGGCCAACGGAGGTTACTTCACGGACTTCAACTCATCAGCGCTGATCGAAAGCAAGTAGCGGCACAACTCGCTGAGGCCTTGGAACGCCGCGGCGTCCAGGTTCAGGTGATCGATCCGGACTGGACCGATCCAACCCAGGTTCGTGCGGCAGTATTCGAGGGAGCTGCCGGAGTGATCCACTTGGCTGCTCTGGGCGAATCTGGACCCGATTTGCTTCAACGCGTCAAAGGCGCGCTGTGGCTCGCCCAAGGGCTCGGCCCGAACGGCTTTTTTTGCACGATCTCCGGCCTCGGTGGCGGATTTGGATACGATCGCGTCGTCGGCTCTCCGGTGGAGGGCGCGCTCGCCGGCCTCACCAAGACCCTCGCTCAAGAGTGGCCTTCCGCCTCTCTCTTGGCATTGGACATCGATCCCAATGCGGAGATCGACGCGATCGCCGACGAGCTGCTGACCGATCGCTCCACCCTGGAAATTGGGCTTTCCGCGGCAGGTCCGGTCACGCCGACCACGGTGGCTCGCCCAGTTCCTCCTCGAAATTCGGCTCCCATTCGCCCTGGTGAAGGGGTGGTGGTCACCGGCGGTGCGCGCGGCGTCACCGCGGCGGTCGTTTTGGAAATGGCACGCCGCTGGAAGCCAGCCTTACTCCTATTAGGTCGCTCACCCCTGTCCGCAGAACCTTCGTGGGCGACCGGCGTGCCGGAAGCCCAACTCAAGGCCACCTGCATGGCCGACGCCCGTTCCAGCGGCCGAAAACTCACTCCAAAAGAGCTCGATCAGCAAGTCTCCGCCGTGCTCGCCACCCGCGAAGTTCAGCAAACCTTGGCCGGGGTGCGCGCAGCCGGCGCAACCGTCGCCTATGCCGCTGTCGACGCCCGCGACGCCGCCGCCGTGGGTACCGCAATTCAGTCGTTTTCAGCTCCGATTGTCGGTATTGTGCATGGCGCCGGCGTGCTCGCCGATCGCTTGGCAATGGACAAGACGGTTGACCAATTGGACGCGGTGTTCGGCACCAAGGTCGATGGCCTCGACGCCCTCCTCGCCAATGTCGACATCGAAAACCTGTCTATGTTCGCCATTTTTGGCTCTGTTGCCGGTCGATATGGTAACAGAGGCCAGTGCGACTACGCGATGGCCAACGAAGCGCTGGCAAAGACGTCGGAATTCCTCGTTCACTCTGGAGTTCCGCGGGTTCGCTGCTTCGCCTGGGGTCCATGGGAAGGCGGGATGGTCACCCCCGCCCTGAAAAGGCAGTTCGAAGCCCGGGGCATGGAGTTGATCAGCCTGGCGGGCGGCGCACGCCTGTTCTGCGACGAGCTGGAATCCTCGTCCAACGCCGTTGAAGTCGTTGTCGGCGGGCCCGATCACGGCGGACCGCTGGTTGCGCCTTCGCCCACCAAGCTCTCTGGACAACGCGCCTTTTCGGTCGATCCGAAGGTCGACCCCTTCCTCACCTCCCACCAGATCGGTGGAAAGGCCGTTCTGCCCATGGCGATGGCCCTAGAGTGGATCGTGGCCGCCGCCGCCCACAAGGGACTTCATACGGTCGCCGTACGTCAATTTCAGGTTCTACGTGGGGTTGTCCTCGATCGACCAGAACAACTCCGCCTGGACTGGGCGGAAGTGGAACCTGCTCGCCCCGGGGTGCGCACGCTCAAATTTGAACTGACCACCGGCACCAATGGCACGACCATTCGGCACTACCAAGCGATGGTCGATCTCTCGGACCAACCTGCACCTGCGATCGCCGCCCTCCCCTCGGCCGATTCCGAGGTTCCCTTTCCACTTTCCATCGAAGAGGCCTATCGCCAGTACCTGTTTCACGGCCCTGCGTTCCGTGCCATCGAAGCCATTTCCGGCTGGTCACCCTCCAGCATTTCCGCATCGATCGCAGGTTCACCTCCCTCCCGTCTCGGGAAAAGTGAACCCTGGACGACCGATCCCCTTGCCGTCGACAGCTGCCTCCAGCTGCTCCTGTTGTGGGCCCGAGAACAGCGGGGATCTGCTGCTCTACCCAACGGTTTCGACGAATTCGTTCAAGTCGCCCCCTTCCCCGCCGATGGCGTGCGCTGTCAGTTGGAGCTGCTTCCTACCCGAACCGCGGGTGGTAAGTTCAACGCCTGCTTTCAGGACCGCAGCGGTCGGGTCATCGCCCGCATCAACGGCGGAAGCTACGCAACGAATCCTGCTCTCAACGCCACTTTTCAATCCATCGAGGCCTAAACATGGCATGGGCGGTGGTCGGCATGGACGCCCTGCTCCCGGGGGCATCATCCGCCGAAGAGTGGATCGCGAACTCCCGTGTGGGAACGCCCTCTTTACGTGAGGTGCCCGCGGGGCGATGGCCGTTTTCAACCGCTGAAGCGCTCAGCCTGCAAGAAGGCGCCGCCGACAAAACGCTGACGTTGAACGGCGGTTTTGTCGAAGGTGTTCCCGCCGATCCCTGCGCCTGGGTTCGAAGGGTGGTGCGCAACGCGCTTGGCGATGGGAAGCGCGATCATCAGCGTACCGACCTCATTTTGGCGAGCCTCGGCCTACCCTCTACAGGGTCCTCGCGAAAAGCCTGGAGTTCTCTCACCCATGCGGTCCGATTTCCAGAGGTGGACGGCCCGCTCCTTCACCAAGAGCAGCCCGCTACCGAAATAGCGCTTGAACTTGGCTTTGGCGGCGCGGTCGTCAGCCTCGATGCCGCCTGCGCCTCCGGCCTGTACGCGGTGGGAGTCGCCTGTGAACGCCTGAAAGCGCGAGAATGCGATCTCGCGATCGCAGCGGCGGTGAACGCGGCCGACAGCGCCTTTCTATTTCTCGGATTTTCTCAACTTCGCGCGCTTTCCAAGTCCGGTTTATCGCGACCTTTCGACGAACGCGCTGACGGATTGTTGGTCGGTGAGGGCGCGGCCGCGGTGGTCGTCAAACGCCTTGAAGATGCGATCCGGGACAAAGATAAGATCCACGCGGTTATCCGCGGCACGGGTTTCGGAAATGACGGGCGAAAGGGCAATCCACTGGCTCCGGATTCCATCGGCCAACGACGCGCCATCTCCCGAGCCTGGGAAACCGCCGGTGTATCCCCAGCTTCGGTTGGATTGATCGAGTGCCATGCCACCGGGACCGCTCTCGGCGATGCATCCGAAGTATCGGCGTTAAATCAATGGTTGCAGCAGAGTACCGACGCTCCCACCCAACCGGTGGTGCTTGCCTCGGCGAAAGCGCTGATCGGCCACACGGTCACCGTCGCCGGACTCGCAGGGTTGATCCGGACGATCGGCGCGGTGCGAGACGGATTTCTCCCGCCTACCACCTGCGAACAGCCGATGGCTCAATTACAACCACACTTCCGGCTGGTTTCGGCGCCCTCCGCCTGGGAAAGTCCGATCCGCCGCGCAGCGGTAAGCGCCTTCGGTTTTGGCGGAACCAACGCACATGTGGTCGTCGATAATATCGTTATATCGCCACCGTCCCGCGTATCAAATTCGATACCCCTCGTAATTCGGTCCGCGGCGGCCACCCTCGGCAAAGCGGAATCCCAATCCGAGCTCCAGCAAGCGCTGCTGGAAGGCCGTGATCTACGAGAACCAGCCTCCGTTCAGCTTCATCGCGGCCCAGGCATGGCGGACGGCACCTACGTTGAGAACATTCGCCTCAACCCTTCCCTCTGGCGAGTTCCGCCCAAAGAACTCGAAGAGTGGCTTCCACAGCACCTGCTGTTTCTAGAGGTTGCACGCCGGGCCTTGGATGCTGTACCCGAAGTCGACCGCGAACGCATGGCCTCCATCGTGGGAATGAGCGTCGATCCGCGTATCTTCGATCATGTCGCCCGCTGGGGCGCGACAGAGCCCGATCGGATTTCCCCACCTCTGTCGGCAACGCGCGTTCAAGGCCTACTTCCGAACCTCGTGGCGAACCGCATCGCCGGCCTGCTCGATCTACAGGGTCCCTCATTTACGATCGCCGCAGGCGGACTTTCGTTTGCGCATGCTCTGGCGCATGCCCAAAAATTGATCGCTTCCGGTGAGGTCACCTCGGCGCTAGTGGGTGCGGTCGATCTCCGCGCCCATCCTGGATTGTGGCGCCTTTCCCCAGACGAACCCATCGCCGAAGGCGCCGTCGCCGTCGTGGTCACGGCGACGGGAGGTGGGCCGAAGATCGTTCAAATCAGCTTCGATCGCGGAATCACCGACACCCCCGCTCATCACGACACCGCCGGGCACGTCGGCGCCGCGGATGGCGCTTTCTCCTGGTTGGAAGCTTGTTGGCGAGGAAAAGAGCAACTGAGCATCGGAGATCTCCGGCTCGGCGATTTCCGCGCACACCTCGGCTTGGTTCCGGGACAACTCGCGTTTGCCGATCCGATGGAACCGCGACCGTTGACGGTACCTCACTCGCTCCCAACGCCGCTGTCCGACGGCCTCGCGCCGCCAATGCCTCGAAAGTCCGCTGTAAAAGCAATGTTGGTACACGAGCCGGTGGACCTTCCCATGGTCCCTCTCTCCTGGCCGGTGTTGACTCCGACCAAGCCGATCGCCAAAGAGCCGATGGTAAAGAGCCTTCCGTCGAGCGGAGCCCCGAAGCCGATCCAGACTCCGGCGATCGCCGCGAAGGCAAATAGTAAACAGACATTACCACTTCCCACGCCGCCAATCCCTCTTCAAAGAAATCGACCTTCCAGCGATATTCTTCAACAAGGGATCGCCAGCCTCCAAGATTTGATGGCCGCCGTCGCCAAGACCTCCGCGGCGGTAACCTCGGCGCAAGCGGAGTTTCTGGCCAACGAGCATCAGGCGCTCGCCCAGTTGGAGCAGCTGACCCGGTCGCCCGCGCTTTCCAAAGCGCCTTTGCGACCCACTTCTTCGGCGGACAGGACGATCGGGACTCCGGAACGGCCGAAAACCGTCACTCCACAAAAAATCGCGGCTCCACAGAAAGCCCCTCTTCCAGCGCCACAACCCGACGCTCCACTGCGAGCCCCTCGTCAATTCGATCGGGCGGCCCTCGAAAAGTTCGCCACCGGCAAACTCTCCGAGGCGCTTGGTCCATTGTACGCCGATCTCGACGCCTATGAGCCCCGCACCCGCCTGCCCAGCGATCCCCTGTTGCTGGTCTCCCGAGTGCTCGATGTCGAGGGGGAACGCGGACACTTTGGCAAGAGCCGCATCATCACCGAATACGACATTCCCGCCGATGCTTGGTGGTCGCACGACGGAAAGGCCCCTCCCTGCATCATTGTCGAGTCCGGACAAGCCGATCTATTTTTGGTCTCCTACCTCGGGATCGACGAACAATGCCGCGGAAAACGGATCTACCGCCTGCTCGACTGCGATCTCACCTTTCACTCGTCGCGCCCCCCAGTCGGTGAAACCCTCCGTCACAACATCCGAATCAACCGGTTCGCCCGTCTCGGCGAAACCACCCTGTTCTACTTTGAATACGATTGCACGAATCAGGGAGTTCCAACGCTAAGCATGCGGCAGGGCGTGGCCGGATTCTTCACCCCGGAGGAACTGAAAAAGCCCCAAGGCGTGCGAACGGTCGACGAGCCGTACACCACCACGAACCCCTTCTCTCCAAGGTTTGCCGGTGTTCCCCGGGTACTCACCGACTCCTCGCTGCGCGCTTTAGAAAATGGCGACTACGCAGCCGCATTCGGATCTGGCTTTTCGCTGGTACAAACCGATCTCCGGCTGCCCTCCGCTCCGTGGCGGCTGCTACACCGAGTGAAAGATCTCCGCTTTGAAGGCGGTCCCCACGGCTGGGGAGGCCTCCGCGCCGAACAAGACCTCCGGGACGACGACTGGTTCAACCCCTGCCACTTCCAAGGTGACCCTTGTATGCCGGGAACATTGATGTTCGACGGCTGCATGCAAGCGTTGACCGTATGGCTGATGGGCATGGGTTGGGTCGCCGACTATCCAAATGCCACTTTTGAACCGATCCTTGAGCTGACCACCAAACTCCGCTGTCGCGGTCAGGTCGTCCCCGGCCACAGCCGGTTGGAATACGAAGTTCGCGTAAAATCCGCCGGAATGGAGCCCGCTCCTTATGCGATCGCCGATGTGATCTTGCATGTGGACGGCGTCGCCGTCGTCCGGGCCGAAGATGTGGGCGTGCGCATCGAGGGAGAACGCCGAATCCCGCGCACGTTTGATGAGGCCAAGGTTCTGGAGTTTTCGGTCGGCCTCCCGTCCAAGGCATTTGGACCGGCATTCCTTCCTTTTGATCACGGGCGTAGAACCTCCCGCATGCCCGGCCCACCCTACTTGACCATGAGTCGGGTGGTCGATGTGGACGGTGAGCCCGGAAAACTGGCCGCCGGACGCTCGGTTACCATCGAATACGACCTCCCGCCCGATGCTTGGTACTTTACCGCCTCCCCAGGAACCTCGCTCGCGTTTGCGGTCCTCACCGAAATCGCACTCCAACCTTGCGGATGGTTGACCGTCTATCAACACGCCTCCCTGCCCGCAGGCGGGGATCTGTACTTCCGGAACCTAGGCGGAACCGGTAGAATGATCCGAAACGTCCAATCCGATGCCGGAACCCTCACCACCCGGGTGGTCCAGACTTCCGTTTCCAAGTCCGGCGGAATGTTGCTTCATTCCTTCGTTCTTTCAGTGAACGACCGAATCGGCCCCATCTTCGAAGGGGAAACCCAATTCGGGTATTTCACCGCCGACTCTTTGCTGAATCAAAAGGGACTCCCCCCTGACCCAAAATGGGACATCCTGTTCGCCGATCCGATGGAAAGCATCGATCTGAGCGCCTTGCCCCAATGGGGCATTTTGCCCCGTTCTGATCTGCGGATGATCGATCGCGCTTGGTCGGGCACCAATGGCGTTTGGCGCGCAGAAAAGGACGTCAACCCAAGGGAATGGTTCTTCACCGCCCACTTTCACCAGGATCCGGTCATGCCGGGATCCTTGGGGTTGGAAGCTCTCTGTCAGTTGGCTCGCGTAGCTCTGGCAAAAAATGGAATTACTCCCGAGTGGATCGAGCCCATCGCCAGTGGATCCACCGTCACCTGGAAATACCGCGGCCAAGTTCCGCCCACGCGCAAAATGCTCGCCTTTGAACTGAAAGTTCACTCGTTGGTGGACGGGGTGCTCACCGCCGACGGCCGCGTGCTCGGCGATGGATTGCCGATCTACGAACTGAAAAACTTGGTCGTTCGGGCCGTTTCCGTTCCAGCGCCGGTCGTCCCCCAACTCCCCGTCCGTTCCTCTCCTGCCTCCGCGTTGATCGACCGGTTCACCGTCACCGGAAACATCGGCGAAGGCTCGCTTCTTCTCGACGAACGCCTGCATCCCTGGCTCGCCGATCACCGCCCCACGGTCACGATCCCCGCGGTTCCTTTGGCATTTTCAGCGGAGATCGCGGCCGAAGCCGCCGCTCTGCTTTGCCCTGGCGAGGTCGTTTCCGGGATCACCTCGATCGAAGCCAAGAAATGGTTGATCGCCGACGGTCCCACCGAGCTTCGAATCCACGCGCAGCGCGACGAAAACACCGTCCAAGTTACTCTCTCACAATACAGTGAAAATCGGCGATTTCCGAAGCTTTCGGGATGGGTACCTCATGTGGTCGCCAAGGTCACCGTCGGCCCGGCGAGCCAGGCTCCCGCGGTATTCTTCCCGGGAAACCAGGCGAAAATCAAGCTCTCCCCCGAAGCATACTACTCCGGCGGGCTCACCTTTCATGGCCCCACCCTCCAAGCGATGACACAGGTCGGAACCCGCGGACAAGCGGGTGCAACCGCCACGCTACGCACGCGCTCCGACGCCGATCTGCTTCCTGAGGGTTCACCGAAATTCGTCCTGGACCCGCTGCTGCTCGATGCAGCCACACATCCGATGTGGTCGGGTGAACCCGAGGTTTGGAACCCGGATATCCCCGCTGGGCAGCTCGCCTACCCGATCGCCTGCGAAAACCTTCGCATTCATGGCCCTCGCCCCGAAGGGGAAATCGAATGCCGACTCTTCCTGGTTGAAGCCAGCCTTTCTCGGCTGATCTTCGACGTTCAGCTCGGCTCTTGGTGCAGTTTCCGTTGGACGGAAGCGATTCTTCCCGGCGGCCCCATCTTGGGTGCGCCCTCCGCCCTTCGCCGCCGGTTCTGTTGGGAGAAACAGGCGGATCCATCGGTGGCCATCGGTCGCCCGACGCCCGACGGTTGGGAGGTCACCGACAGCGATCTCGTCGAACCTCTGGAAGGAACGTTGATTCGTCTCTACCGCTCCTCCAACGAACCCGTTCATCCGGCCCGATCGGGGATCGCCGTCAAGGAGGCCGTACGCCTTTGGTTTCGGGAGCGTCTACATCGCGAGGTTCATCCTGCGACTTTCACCGTCGCCTGCCTCGAACCACACCGGTGGATCGTCACCGACGCCTCCACCCTCACCGCCGACGAATTCATCGAACACCTCGGTCCTACCCGATTCTTCGTCCAGGTGGACGAGACAACGACGCGGACCGTCGCCCGCATTCACCGGTAGATCCCCGAGCGGGTTACAGCGAAGCATGCCCCTCGACATCGCGCCCGACGTTCACCTTGCTCGTACGCCCGATCCTACGTTTTATCGGGATCCTGCGTGGTACCTTCGCACCGTCCGCGAGGTCTTCCCCGCGACTTGGAACTTCCTCCACGATCAAACCGATGCTCCCAAAGACGGCGTTTTCCCGCTGACCTGGATGGAGGGCTCGATCGACGAGCCGCTGCTTGCGGTTCGGGAAAACGGAGCAACCTCGATCCTCTCGAATGTGTGCACCCACCGTTCGGCGCTCGTCGTGCCCACTGCGACGGATCTGCCTACCGTTTTGCGTTGCCCCTACCACGGCAGGCGGTTCTCCCGGGACGGCCAATGCCTGAGCATGCCCGACTACCCGGTACCCGGATTTCCTTGCTCTGACGACCATTTGTCTCGGGTATCCACCGAGACGTTCGGCCCGTGTGCCTTTGCAAACCTTCGGCCGTCCACACCGCTCTCCGAATTGTTGAGCTCGCTTGAACCGATCGTGGGTTGGCTCCCCTGGGACGAGTACGTCCCCGACCCGACCGGAACCGTCGAGTATGACGTCGCCTGCCACTGGGCACTTTGGTGCGAAAACTACCTTGAAGGGTACCATATTCCCTGGATTCACCCGGGTCTGGCCAAAACCATCGACTACAAATCGTACCGCAGCGAAATCGGCCCGTATGGATCGCTACAAACCGCCTACGCCCTCGACGGCGAGCCGGCTTTTGAACTCCCGGAAGGCCATCCCGAGTCTGGGCACCGCGTCGCCGCGTGGTACATCGCGTTGTTTCCCACCACGATGATCAACCTGTATCCTTGGGGACTTTCCCTAAATCTCATCCGGCCGCAAGGACCAACCTTCACGAAAATCCTCTACCGACGTTATCTCTGGCGGCCCGATCTCATCGAACGCGGCGCGGGCGCCGGATTGGCGGGCGTCGAGGAAGAAGACGATCAGATGAATGAGCAGGTTCAAAAGGGTGTTCGCGGCCTTCTCGCCGGACGCGGCCGGTACCAACCCGAACGCGAAATCGGCGTCTGGCACTTTCACCGACAGCTTCAAGCGCTTTTGGGAACGTCCAATTCAGCGACCACGCCAAAGTGATCTGAGCACCAGACGCCTACGGCGATCGCCTCGGTGCCGACCAATTCCGTCCGGCGCACTTTCGCATTGCGCGCATATACCCGGTCATACCGCACATCCCGTGGTGCACCTTTGTGCGCCAACGCCATTCCATTGCGGGCGGTATCCACCGTCGCTCCTGCACCTTCTCCTTTTTTCTCCCATGCATCCACATAACCCGCATCGATCCGACCCGATTCGTGTGGCCAGCTCGGATCGAAATTGAAATCCCCCAGCCATACCGCCCAAGAGTACCGCGATAAGGTGGTTTGAATCGCAATCAGTTGCTCACCACGCTTGGCATGGTTGTCCCGCTGGCTTTCCAGATGCGCGGTGGCCACCACACCGGAACCGATCTCCGCGGCGCACAGTTGCCGGCCTTTTTCGGAGGGAAGATCTTCGATAAATACGCGGGCAGGCCGCCGACCCCACAATACCGTCGCATAGGGTTCCACCGAATCCGGAAAGCCGTGCGAAACCCACCCTTGACGCACCCAGTCGGTCGACAAAAACTGAAGAAGAAAGCTCGGAGTCACTTCTTGAAGCGCAATCACATCCGCGCCCGATGCCCCCAGCGCGTCGATGGTCGCCCGCGTGCGTTCCTCCCGTTCGAAGCGATCAAACCACACATTCCAGGTGGCGACTTTCAGCTTCGTTGAAAGCGATGCTTTTACCTGCCCCCGGCACCAACCGTCGCGCCATACCCAAGGCAGAGATGAGGAAACCAGTGATTCGTTCAAACCTGTTCGCTCCCCGCTCATTGTAAGCGGTCCGATGAAATATTCATCCCCCTTCCGCGTCTAAGCGCCGTGTTCGAACGTGCACCGCTGCTGCCGCCCGCTCTGGTCGCCACCGCTTTGGTCGGCGCTTTCCTCCTTGGTTTACCCTGGGGCAGCTGGCGATTCGGACCTGCGCTGACCGACGAGGCCCCTTATGTGGAAATTGTGGGCCACTATTCACCCGATCGTTGGGGTTCTAGCGGTACCATCGGCTCGGGCCCCGGTTCCGACATCCGACTCACCGAAGCGGACATTCCTCCCCAATTGGGGCGATTTGAGGCCACAGAAGCCGGTATCCACTACATCCACGACACCACATCCAATAATGCGGCATTCTATCCTATTGGAACGGGCCCTTTTGCACGCGTCCGGCCGGTGGCCGACGCTTTAGAACCCGTTCAATCCGGCGATCGGGTGTTGGTCTCGAAGGAGGCGATCGCCGAAGCCGAGCTTCCCAGCCGATGCGACACCGCGACGCCTTTGCAGTTGGTCGATGCCACCGGATTATGGCTGTCCGAAAGCGGTGAACCGCGCACTTGGGAGATTCCAGCCATCGGCGGCACCACCTCCACCTCGGGCGATGAAACCTTGGTTCTGCTGGAGAGTGGGCTTTGGAGGGTGCCTTCCGCAGAAGTCAAAAATGCCGAGGCCGTCGGAACCAAGATCAACGATTTCTCCGGCCGCTTCGAAAAGCCCGACGCCTACGTGCAAATCGGCGATGGCTCGCCGGTACCGATCGGAATCACCGGCCGCTCCACCCCCTTGGACCCCGCTTTTCATGTCTTTCGACGAAAGCCGATGTCGGAATCGGCCTCCCCCTGGGCGTGGCGGATCGCGGACGCGCTCGCCTGGGTCGGTTTTGAAAGTGGGTTTTCGCCGCACATCGGGCGAGCCGACGGTTTCACCGGCCATTTGTAC
This sequence comes from Pseudomonadota bacterium, assembly GCA_005797785.1. Lineage (GTDB taxonomy): Bacteria > Myxococcota_A > UBA796 > UBA796 > SYKL01. Next base: position 21,084 of record SYKL01000495.1, read on the forward strand.
CGCTGCAACGAGCAGCCCCGGCCGATCGGAGAACAAGCTCTAAAGTCCGGCGACGTTCTACTCGCGGGTCACACCACTTTCGGCTTGAGAACGACCGAAAACCACGCCGTGGAGTTCACTCCGACCGAACCTCCCGCTCACCGAGTTCACGCACTAAGTTCCGTTTCTCTCGGCAGAATCCGCAGCGTCAATCCGCACTGGTCGGTTCCGACCTGCGGTTCCGGCACCCTCCTGTTCCGTGGAACCACCGATGAAACGCTACTTCCAGAGGGCGTCGCCCCCGCAACCCCCAACCGTTGGTTGGCGTCGGAGCAATCCCTCATCGAAGTGCCGCTTCCCGCTTGGGCGGCACGCCACCATCCGCAGATTCAGGAACAAGGACTGCTTCGCGTCGATCTCTTGGAGATCTGCGTTGAACATGGAAGACTGCGCATCGTCGATGATTTTGGACCTCCTTCGCTCAATTTGAACGAGCTGCACGGCAATTTCGTGGTCTCCGGCAGTTCCATCGGATTAGCCGGTCACAATCTACGCTTTTCCGCGCACCGACCTTGGTTGGAACGTGCACTGCCGTTGTTGTTGTTTCTACCGATCTTGTTCGCAACCACCTTGGTGACCGCACGAAAGTTGCTCGGCGAGTCGGTCGCCCGCTCTCCTGAAGCCCGATTGGACCGTCTGTTTCCCATCTGGACGGTGGCCGCCGTGGGGGCGTTGATCGGCATTGGCGCCGTGGTGCAGACCCGGCTCGCCACCAGCCCCGCGTTGCTGGGCAGCGGCGACTACCTCCAACGGCACCTTTTAACCTCGCTTCTGGCCAGTTTTGCATTGCTCGCCGCTGTGGAAATCGGGCTGCACGCGCGAAATGGGTTTATCGATTCCCTACATCGCTCGGTTAAAGTTGCCCGTTCGGGGGCGATCACGCTCACCCTGTGGCTGCTGGCCGACCGGGCCCTCTGGAGTCTATGGGGCAGGTCCGATGCGGACATTGCCGCATCGGTGTACGGAGATCTCAACCGCAGCCTGCTCACCGCCATCGTTCTTGCGGCGCTCCTCACCGGGCTGTCGTTTGCGCTGGGACGCAAGGTCGTTCAGGACAAGATCGCGGAGATCCTTGAGAATCTCCGCATCCGTTGGGATAAGCTCCGCCCGACCGATCCCGCACCAGACAGCCGATGGGCTCCGGTGTTTGCCGCTTTCCAAGCGACTCCGCGCTCAGCGCTCATTCCCATGGGGGTCGGCCTCGCGCTCCTGGTGACGGGCGTTGTGATCGGCGGCACCGGGCGAGGATTGTTTGGCTTCGATCTCAAACTCGCCGAGTTTGCTGCCTGGCCGATCGGGCTTGCACTGGCGGCATTGTTGGTGTCCTGGTCCCGGACGGGCACCTCACTCGGCCGATTCGCAGTTCCGATCGGCATTGTGCTGTGGTTGGCATCGGTGACCGCCACGGTGGTGATCTGCTACGCGCTTCGCGGCGACTTTGGGCCGTTGATGGTGCTCGTTCCTGCCATGTTTGGCGGCGTTGCCATTTGGGTGCTGCCGTGGCGCCTTCCCGGCGACTCCACCTCGCCAACGATGCGGTGGGCGGTTTTGGCCGGATACGCCTCCTGTATCGCGATGGGGATCGGCCTGGTACTGTTGTTTGTGCCGTTCCTGGAGGCGCATTTTTCCGAGATCCCCGGCATCGGCACCCACGTTCAACGCGCGCTCGGCCGGGTCGAAACCCACCAGGAAACCTGGTATACGCAGGGCGGACACTGGTCCACCACCGCGAATTGGATGGCCGCAGGCTATTTCGAAGATCGCGAGCGCTACGTCAGCAACCTCCACTCCGATCTGGCGTTTGTCGCGGTGATGCAAAGCTTCCATGCGGTACGCGCCGCGGGAATCCTCGGACTCTTCCTGGCGGTGATCGCCCTGCTTGGGGCGATGGGAGAACGCCTGCTGAACGCTGCGGAACTGCAAAGCCTCCCGACGAACGTCGATCCCGATGAAAAGCGGCGAATGGTCCGAAAGCGCATGCCCACACTGCTTCGGGCCGGGGCCGCGGGGTACGCCTGCCTGTTTGCTTCGATGTACCTGGGTTGTGAGCTGATCGTTCATTTGGGGACGTGTTTCAATACGCTGCCGCAAACGGGGTTGACGTTGCCGTGGATCAGCGCGGGTGGCTCAGCGTCCGTCGGGTTTGCGATCCTGGTGGGAGCGGCATTAGCGACGTTTGTGTCGAATCGGAAGGGGTTGGAGGATGGTCAAGTCCATTGACCATTTCTGACCCTTGTCCCCCTGAGTCATCCATGGGATTCTAAGCTGGGCGTGGAGGCACCATGTTCATCGCATCGGGCTTGGTATCCCTAACGACGTACGGGCTCTGCCTGTGGTGGTGGGCCCGAGCCCAAAACGGCATACGAAGTGTGTCGTTGTGGATTCCCATAGCCGGCGCGGCCGCGATGGCACTTCCATGGGCAGTCTTGGAAGGCGCCCCCATCGGCGGTTTCGAAGCGGTCGTCGCCGCAGTAGCGGTGGTGCTCGGTCTAACGCAAGGCATCCTCGCGAAAGTGGATTTGGTAATAGCTTCATAAACGGCGCGGCCGATTGCGGACCTGATCGCGTTAGGATCTCCGCTGGTTGTGCTGGCGGTGCACCAGTTGCAAGTGGCCTCGCTCGGTGCTCCATCCCTCCTGCTTAGCGCGCTCGGACCTGTGGCCTACATTGTGGCCATAGAGACAACGGTGTGGTTCCGCGTTCGACCGAGCAATACCGAATTGGATTTTCCAGATCCCCCCAGCGTTCCTTGACGATACTCTGTCCAATGCCGCTTGTGCCGAGCACCCGAACCGTGGTCGCTGAAGGAGCCCCTTGTCTGCTTCCTCATTCGTCGGATGGATCGAAAACTGCACAAAAACCTCGTTAAGAACGCGCCAGCAGACCGACGCAATCACTGTGAGCGAGACCCGTGCTCCTGGACTAAGAGCAATCGCGCTGGCATTCTCTCCCCTCTTGCTCATCTTCATTTATGAGCGAGGTGTTCTCCTGCTCGGACTCTTCCGCGCTTTGCCCAAAGCGCTTTTCGACCTCCTGTTTCCGAAAACGCTGAGCGACGTCGTCGTCGGCCGTCACCACCTACAGCCTCGCCGTCGCTACCTGTTTTGGCGAGTTGCACATGGTGAACCCATTGAACTCGCCAACCTAGCGAAGCTCTATTTGCGTGAGGCCAAGATCGCGCGGGACCCCCCGTTGGATTGGATCGCGCTTCGATCCGACGGTACAGAGGTGATCCTCTACCGTTGGCGGCAAAGCGAGACCGCAAAGGCGGCCCAGAGGCAGGCCGCAGAGTGGTTACAACGTTCGGACTGGGCACACGCTCCAATAGAACGCCCGCTCGTTACTCCCACCAGTTTGGCGCGACCGAATTCCCTTTCGGTTCGCCGCAGCGGAGGAACCTCCATTCTGACGTGGGGGAACGTCGGCGTTGATTGGAGTGTTTGGGTTCAATCCACCCTCGGCATGGTCCTCAGCGCGCTGCTTGCGTACGGTGAGGCTTCCGGTTCGTGGCCAACCGAGCCCTTTTTCGCCTTGCTGTTTTGGCTGAGCGTGCCGCTCTGGCTGGGCACAGCGAGCCTGACCATGGCCGCCTCCTTCTACTTTCGAATGTTCCGCCTGGCCCCAACCTTAAGGTTGGACGAGAAGGGGATTTGGCAGATTCCGACAAAGCCCGAAGGTGAAGAAGAAAGCCCTTTGACCCAAGATCGCTTGGTGATCGCCTGGGACCGTATCGAGCGCCTCGCAGTCCGGCCCAGCGGCGCCGCCAACGTCTTTCAGGTCGTGGCGTTCGCCCTCGACGGAGAAATCGAGCTTATCGGACAATATCTCTCGGAAGGCGATGCCACCGGTCTGTTGGCGCAGTTAGAAGAGGAACATCAACTGGTCAAGCGGGTTGACTAGTTGTGCCGGTGGTCAAGCCGCTTTGCTACTTTTCTCCGCGAGCCGCTTCCGCAGCTCGTGCACCAACCACGCGGCGTCTCCCGCGGGAAGAGGCGGCGAAACCGCGACCACCTGATCGTTCGTTTTCGTGAGGTAGACCGTTCGCTCACTTGAATCGCCATAAGCCGCGTGGAAGCCTGCCCGCTCCGCAATTTCGAGTGAAGCTGCCCCGGGCAACAACCCTCGTCCAGCAGGTGGTCGCCGCGGTCCGCACCTGGCGCACAGTCGCAAAGTCCTTAAAGATCCCCTCGTCAGAGCAAGAACGAATGGCCCGAGCGTTCTCAGCAGCGATGAATTGCAAAGGATAGCGAAAGACAAGTAGTCAAGAAACTTGACTACTCCTTCCACGCCCCCGCATCCGCGATCGCCAACAAATAGTCGTACACATCCAGATCTTGCGCGACCGCCTTCGTCTTCGCCAAGTCCTTCGCAAAATCCGACAACCCCGCAAACGGCTCCGGCACCTGGCGAACCGACTTGGCCACCTGCTTCACCGCCGGCCGAATTTTCGCCGTAAATCCCGCCCAAACCGCGGCAGCCACCACATCGTCGAAATCAAACACCGCTTCCTCGACATCCTCGTCGGCGACGTCGCCCTCGAGCACATCCTCGATCCCTTGAAGCATCCCTTCGAGGTCGAGCTCCTCAAATGCCGCCGCCAAAAGTTCTTTTCCTTCCTCGGAGCGCGCCCACTGTTTCGCCTCATCCACCTCAGCGGTCGGAGTATCGAAGCGCGCCAACAATCCCGCCAACACAGCCAACTCGATCGCGTCATCCTCGTCTTTGGACGCATTGTCGAGTGCATCGCGAAGCTGGTCGACGAGAATGCCCCGCTCGTCTTTGGTGGAATCGATCGATGAGTCCGGCATGACGCCTCCAAACCCCCTACCTACCCCGGTTCCCGAGCAAGGACCACTCCGCGTTCGCAGCCCCTCTCGCGCCGAGGTATCGATCCCGCATGCGCATTCTCATCGCCACCCGAAACGATCACAAACTCCACGAGATCCGAGCGATCTTGGCAGATTCCGGCATGGAAATCTCCGATCTGCGTTCGGTGGAAGGGGCGCCGGAGGAGCTCCCCGAAACCGGCTCCACCTTCGTGGACAACGCCATCGAAAAAGCCCGCTTCATCTATGAGCTTACCGGACAAGTAGCGGTGGCCGACGATTCCGGGATCGAGGTCGACGCTTTGGGTGGGGCACCCGGCGTATTCAGCAAGCGGTTTTCGCCCGAAGGCACAGACCAAGCCAACAATGCCTTCCTCCTGCAGAAGCTCGCCGGCGTCTCCGACCGACGCGCCCGCTACCGCTGTGTGATCGCCGTGGTTGGCCCAAAGGGAGAGTTCGTCGCCGAGGGCCGCTGTGAGGGCTCCATCGTCGAAGGTCCTCGCGGACACGGAGGCTTCGGCTACGATCCATACTTTGTTCCAGAAGAATTCCCCGACCGCACCATGGCCGAGCTGACCCTCGACGAAAAGAACGCCATCAGCCACCGGGGACGCGCCTTTCGTCAGCTTCCAAGCCTCCTCACGCGGATCCACTCATGACATCAGCGCTGCACGTCGATCTCTACCAGTTGACCTCGCTCATCCCTCATGTTTCGCGCGGGCACATCGATGACCGTGTGGTGATGACGTTCTTTTCGCGGCGTTTGCCACAGAATCCGGTCACCGGCGAAACGGTCCGAGGCTACCTGATTTGGGCGGGCCTCCAGCGTTGCCTGGATTACCTCGAGTCTGCGCGATTTTCGGAGGAAGGACTCGCCTGCCTGGAGCGACACCCCTCCCTCGGCCCCGCCCTCATGGACATGCCAAGCCTGATTCAGCGTTTACGGCGATGGCAGTTCAGCGGGACAGTTCACTCGCCCCCGGAGGGAACGCCGATTTTTGCAGGTTCCGCGCTACGAATGGACGGCACCCCTCTCGAAGCACATGGTGTCAAACCCGCCGCCTACATCCCCTATTTGGTGATCGAAACGGATCTTTTGTCCGCAAAGTTGATTGAAACGCCCTTGTTGTCGATCATCAACCACATGACCATGGTCGCATCCAAGGCCGCACACATCGTTTCCGCGGCGAGGGAAGGCGGAAACCGGCCGGTGGTCGAATTTGGTTCACGGCGTACGCATCCCGCCGCCGCCGTAGATGCCGCTCTGGCCGCGTACATCGGCGGGTGTTCGGCAACCAGCAATGTGGAAGCACATTTTCGGTATGGGATCCCCGCCACCGGCACCATGGATCATTTTGCCGTTCAAGCCTGGGAACAGCCGGACCAGCCCCGTCACGAGACCGAATTCGCGTTTTTCCAGGCCTTTCATCAACACTATCCCGACAAGGACACCTTGTTGGTGGACACCTACGACACCTTCGGCGAAAAAACCGGCATTCGAAATGCGGTGGCCGCGACCAACGGCGGCCCAGTCGCCATTCGCATCGACTCCAACATTACCAAAGGTAATCTCTGGAAAGCGAGGCAGTTGCTCGACGGCCTCGGAGCGATCGATACGAAGATCCTTGTTTCCGGTGGGATCGACGAAAAGGTGATTCGCGAATTGGCCGATGCCGCCGTAGATGGGTTTGGTGTCGGAGAAAACCTCGTTGTATCCTCGGATGCACCGGTGGGCGTTGGGGCCGTGGGCAAGCTGTCCATGATCCGCGGCCACCCCACTACCAAGTTAGCCAAAGGCTCAGGAAAGGCCCATCTCCCTGGTATTTTGCAGGTATGGCGCACGCCCGAGTTCGACCTTGTCGGCCTGCACGATGAGCATCAACGAGGCGAGCCACTCCTGCAGGTCGTCTGGGACAAACACGGCAGAAAACCTGCTCCCTCGTGGGCAGACGTTCGCCGTTTCGCCATCGATCAGCTCAGCCTGTTGCCGACAGAGCGCAAGCAACCTCGATCCATCGGGCTTCCCGTCACGGACGCGCTGGCCCAGCAGCTGGAAGCGCTCGCATCCCAGATTTGATCGTTCGATAAACCCGTTTGGACGAAAATTCACGTCGGGGACCACCAGAAGTTCAGCGGATCGATGCAGCCTCGGCTAATTTGGGGGCCTCGGGATCGGCCATTGCCGAACGGGTTCTGGATGATTTATGAAGTATTCTACTGCGTTTCCACTGTTTTTGGTCGCGGTCACCGGGTGTCAGACGTTGACCGCGGTCGACACCGATTTTGGTGACACCAGCGATACCTCCGAGGTTACGGATACCTCAGATACCGAAGACACCGTAGATACCCAGGATACGGAAGACACCGCCGACACGGAAGACACCGCCGACACGGCGGATACTCAGGACACGGACGACACCGGCCCCATCCCCGACGGCTGTAGAGCGGATCCCGGCAGCGCCAACAAAGACCGTGCGATCGCCATCAATTTCAACTGGGCGACTGGAGACAATTGGACGATCTACGAGTTGGACTCCGCGGGCGACATCACCGAAGGCGACACTTTCGCCATGGGGAACGCCTACAATCAGAAGGTGTCGTTTACGCCGGACGGCAGCCTCGGCCTCGTCGCCCAAGACGATGGAACGTTGGGAATCTTTACGTTGGATAGCAATCTGAACCCCACGGTCGTGACCCAAGCCTGGAACGACAATGGCGCCTTCTACGCTTCCTCCGTCACGATCGACCCCAGCGGCGAAAGAGCCTGGGTGATCGACGGGAATTGGGAGAACAACGGCGGTGGCGTCTACGAAATCGCCCTCGATTGCGATTCGGGCGTTCCCACCTTGGTTGGACAGACCGTCAGCGCCAAACTCCCCTCCGATCTCGTACTTCAGCCCGATGGCTCCGCATTCCTCTTCGCCGAGGCGATCGACGGCGACGACAGCGCCGATGTCTGGTGGTTTGACTGGTTAGACGAGGAATATCCCTGGGTTCAGGAGTCCGTTTCCTTGTTCGAAAATGAGGACGCGATGATCGGCGCTGGCGTTCGCGTCGACAATGTCGTGTTGGTCGCGGACAATTCGTTTTTCAGCTCGGATCCCAACACGGTGACCTTCGCTCGGATCAGCAACGATAACCTCTATGCCGCGGGCGCTTTGGAGATCGACAGCCCCGTCGATCTGATCGCCTCGCCGTATGGCGATTCCGTGCTTGTGATCCAGGACTATGACAATGCGGTCCGATTGTTGGTTCCAAACGGAAACAATGACGTTCCTTTCGACGATATGGGCCAGCCCGACTACCTGGTGGACGAGCCCGAGCTCCCCGGCAAAAGCGTCGTGATCACCCGCGGAAACTTGAAAGGGTTGGTGCTCGTTCCCGAAGTCACCGCTCTCCATCAGTTCCAGTTCGACGGCAACGAAAGCATCGAAGATCTTGGTATTTTCGACTTCGGCAGTGGGGATGCCAACATCCCCACCGCCATCGGCGTCCAGCCGTAGGCGACGAGCGCTCCGACGACCACTCCGTTCGACGACGCGTTACAGGCGGGATCACCCGTCTGGATGCGTCATGTCTGAGCCTACCGCCACCGAAGCCCTGTCCAATTTCATCGCCGATCGAATCACCGACGATCGGAGCCAGGGCAAACACGGCGGCCGCGTGGTCACGCGTTTTCCGCCGGAACCCAATGGCTACCTGCACATCGGGCACGCTAAGTCCATCTGCTTAAACTTTGGTTTGGCGCGCGACTTTGGCGGACGCTGCAACCTACGTTTCGACGACACCAACCCCTCCACCGAGGATATCGAGTACGTCGACGCGATTCAGGAGGACATCCGCTGGCTTGGATTTAATTGGGACGAGCTACACTTTGCGTCTGACTATTTTGAACAGTTGTATGAATGGGCCCAGAAGCTGATTCGCAGCGGCCATGCGTACGTCGATGAGTCCTCCGCCGAGGAAATCGCCGCCTATCGAGGGGATTTTCGTACTCCAGGTCGGCCGACCCCCTACCGCGATCGGCCGGCGGCGGAGAGCCTCGCGCTGTTTGAAAAGATGCGCGCCGGGGAAATCGACGAAGGAAAAGCGGTTTTACGCGCCAAGATCGACACCAATCATCCCAACATGAACCTCCGCGATCCGGTGATCTACCGGATCAAGAAGGCTCACCACCACCGCACCGGCGATAAGTGGTGCATCTACCCCATGTATGACTATGCCCATCCCCTGTCGGACGCGGTGGAGGCGATCACCCACTCGATCTGTACACTGGAGTTTGAGGATCATCGCCCATTCTACGATTGGTGCATCAATACCGTAGACACCCCAGCCAAACCCAATCAGATCGAATTTGCTCGACTCAACCTTAACTACACGGTGATGAGCAAGCGAAAGCTGTTGCAGCTGGTCAACGAAAAACTCGTGGACGGCTGGCACGACCCTCGCATGTTGACGATTCGCGGCTTGCGTCGCCGGGGATACACGCCAGCATCGATTCGTGCGTTCGCCCATCAGATCGGCGTCAACCGCACCAACAGCTGGATCGACATGGGCGTGCTCGAAAATGCCGTTCGTGAGGACCTCAATGCCAGCGCTCCTCGCGCGATGGCGGTTTTGCGTCCACTGAAAGTCACGCTGACGAATCTCCCCGAAGAACGCGCCTGTTCGCTGTCCAACCACCCGCAGAAACCGGAGCTCGGCCATCGCGAAGTTCGGCTCACCCGCCAGATCTTCATCGACCGCGAAGACTTCGAGGAAGTCCCGCCCAAAGGATTCTTTCGACTGGTTCCCGGCGGTTGGGTTCGCCTGCGCGGTGCAGGTTTCATCAAGTGCGACAGCGTCGAGAAGGACGCTTCCGGCAATGTTACCGGGGTTTCCTGTACTTGGCACGCACCCATCGAAGGAAATGAAGGTCCGGGCGGCGGAAAGGTCAAGGGCACCATTCACTGGGTACCGGGAGACTCACCCGCCGCGACCGTTCGCCTCTACGATCGCCTGTTTTCGGTGGAGCATCCAGATGGCGATGACTGGAAAGCCCACCTCAACCCCAACAGCCGCGAGATCCTCGTGGACGCGCGGGTCGAGCCCTCTTTGGCGCACGCCAAATCCGGCGACACCTTCCAGTTTGAGCGCACCGGGTACTTTTGTGCCGACTCGATCGACTCAACACCCGGAAAACCCATATGGAACCGGGTCGTCACCCTTAAGGACTCTTGGGCAAAGCGCTAGGCAAATAGTAAATCACTTTACTATTTGATCGACCACCAGCGCTTTGTGACCTTCAGTGCACGCCAATGCAAATGGTAACGTTTCTCCTTGGTAATGGTCTCACCAAGCTTTTGACTTTGCATCGCCGCCCCACAGGCTAGAGTGGACCCGTTCTGGGGGGCGCATGCAGCGTTGGATGTTTATGGCGGTGTTGGGCTCGGGTTGCACCCTTGCGGCTGACCAGGCGGACGACATTGGCGCGCCCGCAGACACATCACAGCCCGACGACACCGGTCTGCCCGAAGACAGCGATCTCCCTGAAGATACCACCGCCGAAGATACTTCAGAGGACACGCAGGACACGCAGGACACCTCCGTCCCTGACGTCGAGTGTCCCGAAGGCATGATCTGCCCGACCGAATTTCCTTTTGTCGACGCCAACGACACCACCGACGGCACCACCGATCTCGATGCCTACAGTTGCTCACCATCCACGAATGAGTCCGGTCCAGAGCGCACCTACCAAGTGACGCTCGATAAGGCCGGTTTCCTCGCGGCCACTCTCGACAACCTCGGCACCTCCGTCGATGTCGACGTGCACATTTTGGAGGCCCTCGACGCCGACGATTGCATCGATCGCGGAAATTGGGATTCCGGCGCGCTCTTATCCGCAGGCACCTACTACGTTGTCGTCGACAGCTGGGTTTCGGGCTCAGGTGCAGTCAAGAGCGGCGACTACGAACTCACCTTGGGGTTCACCCCTTTCGATGCCTTCGAAGCGGAGGATCTCGATCCGGACGTGCTCAGCGCAGGCCTGTTTGCGTTCGATGCCGCCTGGATGTGGGGCGACACCGACCGCCTCGAATACACCATCATCGATTTTTCCTTGTTCTCTGGGTACAAACGCTGGTGGACCATCGACCTCCGTACGGGAGACCTGCTGTTCAACGAGTGGGTCACGCACGGCTCCGGATCCGAAGACGAAGACAACCTTGGTTATGCAGATTCGTTCTCGAACATCGTGGATTCCCACCAATCCAGCCTGGGGCTGATGCGCACCGACTCGCGGTACACCGGCGACAATGGCCTTTCGTTGCGCCTCGATGGCCTGGAAGACGGGATCAACGACCGGGTTCGGGAGCGCGCCATCGTGGTGCACGGCGCATGGTACACAGGCGCGGATTTCGTCGCAGAGTACGGTTACAGCGGCAACAGTTGGGGCTGCACCGCGGTCGACGACGATGTGATCGAGGATGTGATCGACACCCTCGAAGGCGGCGCCCTGATGTGGAGCTGGTACCCCGACGATAGCCTGGCGGCCTCGGAATACCTCGACGGGTGGGCACCCTAGGTCGGCCGTAAAAAACGCGCCAACCCTAGACTTCGCGCTCACCGAGAATCGACCCCGCCTGTAGGGTTTTGAGAGTTCTTGCGTTCAGGTCGCAGGCGCCTTGCGTGCGTGCGGCAACCCATTATCTTACCGACACGGGTGTCATTATGTTTATCATTTCTTTATTGCTTGCCTGCAAAGCGTTCACTCCCCAGGTTCGCCCGATTCAAGATGACACATCCGTCGAAACGGATGAGGAAACCGGAGACTCCACCCCGACGACCGAAACCGATTCCCCGCCCAACGATTCCCCGGTGGCGGACTGTGACGAGGCCGATTGCGGCGAACATGCCTCCTGCTCCGACGAAACCAACCAATGCGAGTGCGATCTCGACTACAGCGGCGACCCCTACGAGGGCTGCGAACCCGTCGACGCCGTTTCGGGCTGGATTGGCAGCCCCTGCGACAACGACAATGATTGCGATTACGACGGAGGTGACTGCCTTACCGACGGATTCCCGGAAGGGATGTGCACCCAAGACTGCACCTCAACCTGCCCCGATTTGGATGGGACACCCGTCACTTACTGCATTGATCCCGTTGAACCCGAGGGTGGGCACTGTTTTTCCAAGTGCGACTTTGGGTTGTACGCCAGCTCCAACGGTTGCCGCTCCGGCTACGCCTGCGTGGAATGGGACCGGTACAACCAAAATGGCAGCGACTACGTCTGCGTTCCCGACGGTTGGGCCGAGGAAGACCCCTGCCTTCATCCCACCAACTTTGGCGGAAATGACGATTGTTATTTAGATATGGTGAGCTACGGCGATCCCGAGTTGGCGGCGTTGACCCTCAAGATCCTCCAGGGCACCGCGGACGAGGACGAAGCGGAAGAATTCCTCGATCTCAACTACGAGTATTCCCAAGACTTCATGACCGACGATCTCGGGATCGATACGATCTACGGCAACTATACGTCGGGACACTCAGCAAGTTCTCCAATGCGCGGTATGATCGTTCACTATACCGCGTCACAGCGAGAAGATGGTACCATCGCCTACTTTGTCGGCGACGAGCCTCACGCCTCCACGCACTTTATCGTTGGCAGCTATCGAAACGGGCTGATCGTTCAGCTGTTTTCTCATCGAAACCGAGCCTGGCACGCCGGCAATACCTACAACATTGACCGGTTTGGGTTCGATTTCGCCAATGCCGGATACCTCCTGCCAGCAGGCTCCGGATACGAAGATTATGCCGGTCGGGACTACACTCTAGCGCTCCCCCTGCACGGAAACGAACCCATCCACGTCGAAGGCGGGATTCCGAGCGCGCCGGAAAACAAGTACGACGCCTACGAGGAGTGGCAGCCATTCACCTACTACCAAGTATTAAGCTGGATTGCCGTTTCTCGCGCGCTGGATCTCGTCTACGCGCTGGACGAAGACGCGATCGAACGCCACGGCGATGTGTCCGACAGCCGCGTCGATCCCGGGCCGGCGCTGCCATTGACCTACATGAAGGAACAAGTGTGGTCTGGCGACGACGTATTTCAGGTCGACTGGCTGAACGCGTACAAGGCCGATCCGGACTGGATTGCGGACCACCCCGAGGCCCGGTAGCGCCACGCACCAACAGATAGTAAATCTCTTTACTATCTGGTTACCAAAATGTACCGGATTCCGCATGCGGATTCCTGCTTTCGCCAATCTGCGGTATCGTGATCGACGGAGGGGCGATGCCGCGGTCGATCCTGCTGGCGTTGGTACTGACAGGCTGCTTCGTGTCCAAAGACGACGTCTGTCTGGAGTTGGACCGCGACGAAGACGGGATCGCCCTTGGGCCTTCGGACGGTGCTTGCCCGAACATCGTCGGTACCTCGGACTGTGACGACGAAGACCCTTCCGTGGGCGCACCCCTTCGTTACCGCCTCGACGGCGACGACGACGGCTACCCCAACCCTGACGCCAATCTCGACGTGGTCGACCAATGCAGTCAACCTGCGCATTATTGGCCGGCGGACGACTTCATCGACGTGGCCAACGACTGCAACGATTCCGATCCGGGCACCGGGGCGGCGAGCATCGAGGCGTGGCCGGATGCCGACGACGACGGATACGGAGACCGCGAAAAAGACGAGGAGCTCCAGTGTCAACTCCTCGACGGCTTCGCAACCGTATCCGGCGATTGCAACGACAACGATGAAATGGTCCACCCCGACACGCCCGAGATCTGCAACGACGGCATCGACAACGACTGCGACGAGCTTCAGGACGATGAGGATCCGGGTAGTCACTCCGGAACTGCGACATTTTACCTGGACAACGACCTCGACGGTTTTGGGTCGGCGGACCTCTCGGTAGCGGACCTGTGCGACGCCCCCGACGGGTACGTGCCCAACGCCGCCGATTGCGACGACAGCGATGGCACCATCCACCCGGGAGCGGACGAGATTTGCAATGCGACCGACGACGATTGCGACGGCGAAGTCGACGACGAACCTCTGGATGGAACTCCCTATTTGGTAGACGGTGATGCCGACGGATACGGCGTTGTTGGGGTTGAAGTCGACACTTGCGACGGAGTGGTGGGGTATTTTGAAGGAGCCTGGGTTTCCGTCACCCTGGAAAGCGATGACTGCGACGACAGCCAAGCCTCGGTGCATCCCGATGCCACCGAGACGTGCAATGAAATCGACGACGATTGTGACGCGACAATCGACGATCACCCTCCGTTAAACGAAGACAGCGTGCAGACCTACCCCGATCTGGACAGCGACGGTTTCGGTGACAAGGACGCCCCTTTCCTCATTCAGTGCTTAGCGATCGACTATGGGCTGCGTGAAGACAACAAGGGAGATTGCGACGATACTTCCGCCGCGGTCAATCCCCTTGCGACCGAGACCTGCAACGACGGGATCGACGACGATTGCGACGGCTTGCCCGATGACGCCGATGCAGCCGTGGACGGGCAACTTTCGTGGAGGGTGGACGCGGACGAGGACGGCTGGGCCGTCAACACCAATCCTTTCTCAGCATGCAACCCAGGTTCTGGCTATGTTATTCAGTTTGGTCCGCCATGGGATTGTGACGACGATCGCCAGGAAGTCAATCCCGGCGAAACGGAAACCTGCAACGGCTACGACGACAACTGCAATGCAAGTTCGCTGGCCGCCACCAATTCCCTGATTCCCATCGAGCAAGACGCGGATGTCGCCGAAATGGTTGCCCGGTACGCCGACGTCGACGGCGATATGTACGGGGATTCGACCTCCGTTGTGATGCGCTGCCCGAACGATTGGACGCGGTACGACGGCTCCTCAATCCCAGCCCTCGTGGACTACATCGCCGCTGACGGCGATTGCGATGACGCAGATATGGAAGTTCATCCCAACGCCGACGACGCCTGCGGCGACGGGTTCGACGCCGATTGCGACAGTGGCAGCGACAGCTGCGACGACATCGACATCATATTGCAAGAGGATCCTCCGGCCGGTACGCAATGGAGGCTTGGAATCTTTTCTTTCCGCCTGGTGGGTGCACCCAATGCCACCCAAGGACCTACGATCACGGACGCACAACTGGTGGAAAGTTGGCCGGCAAAAACCTCAGGCGAAGCGCAGAAATTTAGCCCAGATCCGACCGACCGTGGCACCTTTTTGGTCGGGGGCGAAGGGATCGCTTGGCTCGCCATCCTTTGGAACGACACCAACAACAGCCACACTCTGGATGCATTTGAAGAAATCGAGCGCCAAAGCAGGACCATGCCCCTGTGGTTGTCCGGCCCCTTGGACCTGTGGGAGGACAGCACCGCCGGCCTTCAGACGTTGTCGTTTCCGGGGGGAGTCGCCCACGTTTCACCCATCGACAAGGTGTTGGTGGCGGACGTTCCCGAGGTGGAGAGTATAAATTTCGATGTCGGATTGGGCTCGCTCACCGTCAATGCGGCCAACCGCCTCGCAACCGCCACCCGCGGCGAACTCGACACCACCGCGACCACCCAACGCGAAGTGAACCTCGCTTGGCCCACCGCCTCAAACCTGTCTTTCTCCTTGTCTGGCACTCCTAGCTTGGCAACCAATCGCACGGTGTACGGGACAACGGTGTACAGCCGCAGGCTGTCATTGATCACCTACCGCGACACCCGACCGACGGGAGCCCACGATGGGCTTTGGCAGTGGACTTCAGGCGACGAAGCAGTCAGCGAACACACCGCCGTTGCCCGGCACCTCTCCGGCTCCGGCGACGAGGAAGTGGTGATTTGGTGGCGCGAACGCCCCTCCACTCCCGAAGGGGCCGTGGTCATGGCGATCGAGGACGCTCCGCCGGGGTGGCAGGTGCGCGCCGAAACTCGCTCAGGAGCCGAGATGCTACATTCGACGCCTTATGACGCCGATCAGACCATCCAAGTCAATGAGTGGTTTGTCTGCGCGGCCGGGTCTTTGTGCCCGGCCCCCTAGCGAATCGACTAGCCTTCCAACAGTTGTCGAAGAACGAACGGCAGAATGCCGCCGTGCTGGAAGTAGTCGACCTCGATGGGTGTATCGACGCGCAACAGCAACGTCACCCTTTGTTCAGAGCCATCCTTGCGTTTGATGACAAGGACCACATCCTGCTGCGGCCGGATCGCACCTTCAACGCCAATCAATTCGTAGGTCTCTTCGCCGGTGATCCCGAGCGACTCCACCGAATCCGTGCCCTTGAATTGCAGCGGCAGCACGCCCATTCCCACCAGGTTCGACCGATGAATGCGCTCAAAACTGCGGGTGATCACCGCTTTGACGCCCAGCAGCT
>SYKL01000496.1 GCA_005797785.1 Pseudomonadota bacterium
ATCTGTTGGATTTCAACGAGCTGCAAGGGTTCTTACGCGGCTTTGTAGATCTGATCGTCGAGAGAAATGGGCGTTGGTACGTTCTGGACTACAAATCCAACCACCTCGGGGACGCACCCGAGCATTACACCAGCGACCGCATCCGATCGTCCATGTTTGAGCACCATTATCCGCTGCAGTATCTCTTGTACGTGGTGGCTCTACACCGCCACCTGGGCCGCACCCTCCCCGACTACTCCTATGAAAGCCATTTTGGAGGCGTATTTTACCTCTTTCTACGAGGCATGGACCCCGCTCGGCCGGGGCACGCCGTTTTTGCAGACCGCCCGTCTCTGGCGATGATTTCCGCTTTAGAAGCAGCGATTACGGGGGGCCCATGACCCCGTGGCGCGACGACGAGCTGTTTTCCCCGCTCGACCAACACCTCGCTGAGCGGCTCGGGAAGCTCGCCGGAGAGACCGATCCGTGGGTGTTATCGGCGGTAGCGCTGGCCAGCCGCGCAGTCAGCCAGGGGCATGTCTGCCTCTCGCTGCGCGATGCGGATCCCGTGTGGCGAAAAGAGAGTTGGGTGCTCCCTTCCCGACAAGACTGGGTGTCTCGACTAATGCTCAGTCCGTTGATTGGAACGCCAGAAAGCGCCGATCGTCCGCTGATTTTGGGACCTAGGGATCGCCTGTACCTTCGCCGGTATTGGCAGTATGAGCGCCAACTGGTTCATGCGCTGCGCACCCGAGCAGCCGAGCCCCTCATCCCTGATCCCGCCGTGCTGAATGAAAGTTTGGACCGCCTGTTCGGCGTCCTTCCCAAACCCAGCCGAAAGCGCGCCCCCGACGCGGCCCCCGACCTTCAACGAGAAGCGGCTTGGCTCGCCGCACATCAACACCTGTGCATTTTATCTGGCGGGCCTGGCACCGGCAAAACCACCACCGTCACCCGAATATTGGCGATCCTGCTCGAACAAGCCCGCGCGGCCGGTCGACCGCCGCTGCGCATCTTGTTGGCCGCTCCCACCGGAAAAGCCGCCGCCCGCCTCGTGGAATCGATTCAGGCCAATAAAGAGCGCCTGCCCGTCGACGACGAAATCCGCGCGCAGCTGCCCGACACCGCCCAGACGTTGCACCGCGCGCTCGGTTATAAACCCGGCAGTCGAACTCACTTTCTTCACAATGCCGACCACCCATTACCCTACGACATTGTGCTTGTCGACGAGTGCTCGATGGTGGACTTGGCATTGATGGCCAAACTTGCCGATGCAATCCCCAAGGACTGTCGGTGGCTGTTGCTTGGAGACCGCGATCAATTGGCGTCCGTCGAAGCGGGATCGGTGTTCGGAGATCTCTGCAATGCGGGCGGAAAACCGGTCGGCCGGTCGGCCGCGTTTTCTGCGCTGCATACTGGACAAAGACCGGAGTCCGAGTTCCGGTCGGCGCCCGGAATCTGGGATTGCACCATTCATTTGGAGAAGAGCTTCCGGTTCAGCCCGGATCGAGGAATTGGGCAGCTTGCACGATGTATCCATCAAGGTGACGCTCCCGGGACCCTGATGCTGTTGGCCCAACACACCCGAGGGAACGCCGAACTTCGCTGGATTCGGCCAGACGACCTGCCGCAAGCCCGTGCCGCACTCCGGGAGTGCATCCTGCGCGGTTTTGAACCGCTCTTTCAGGCGACCACACCCGAAGAGGGTTTGGAAGCGCTCACCCGTTTTCGGTTGCTGGCCGCCCATCGAAAGGGAATTTTCGGAATACAGGAGTTAAATGCTCTTGCACGCTCCTGTTTTGTCGATCGCGATCAGGGGTGGTTTCGCGGCCAACCGGTGCTTATCACCGAAAACTCCCCCGAAACCAACCTTTATAACGGCGATACCGGAGTTTGCTGGTCGACGGACACCGGCTGGCGGGTGTTTTTTCCAGGCGGGCGCTCGGTAGCCACCTCCCGACTTCCCCCACATGAACCTGCCTTTGCGATGACGGTGCACAAGAGTCAGGGTTCCGAATTCGATCAAGTGCTGTTGGTGCTCCCACCCAAGATTTCTCCCGTTACCACCCGAGAATTGCTGTACACCGCCGTCACCCGCGCCCGAACCCAAGTCACCCTGTTGGGCGACCCAGAGGTGATCTCCGTCGCCGTACAAACCCGCGTGCAACGGGCTTCCGGGCTCCGGGATGCGCTTTGGACTCAGCCATGAGGGTTTTACATACTTCAGACTGGCATTTGGGCCACACCCTCCACGGGGTGTCGCGAGAGTACGAACATCGGGAGTTCCTTACCTGGCTTTCGGACGTTCTGGAGACCGAGTCCGTCGACACCTTGCTCATCGCGGGCGATATTTTCGACTCTGGAAATCCTCCAGCACATGCTTTGCACCAATGGTACTCCTTTCTCGCGCAGACTCGGCTCCGTTTCCCGGAGTTGCATATGGTTGCCGTCGGAGGAAACCACGACTCACCTTTACGTTTGGACGCGGCTAATCCGCTATTGACGGAGCTACGTATTCACGTGGTCGGCGCACTCCCACGCGACGAACACGGGCCAACCTCCCGTTGCGCCTTTGCGTTGCGCACAGGCAGCCGCGTCGACGGCTGGATCCTCGCCATCCCTTTCTTACGGCCGGGCGACCTTTCCTGGTTTTCGGGATCTACTCAAGACGCCATCGCTGCCACATATCGTAAAGCACTTGACCATTGCACCCCGCGTCGACCGTCGGAGCCGGTGATCGCCCTCGGGCACGCCCACCTCGCGTCCACCATCGCCTCGGAAGACTCCGAACGCCGATTGATCGCAGGGAACCAAGATGCCCTGCCCACCGCAATCTTCCCCGATGCGGTGCACTATGTCGCGATGGGACACTTGCATCTCGCGCAGAGTGTCGGTTCACCCAATGTTCGTTACAGCGGTTCTCCGATCCCGCTGTCGCTTGCAGAACGAACCTACGAACACCAAGTTTTGCTCATCGATTTTGATGGATCCGATCTCAGGCACATACGCTCGTTGCGTGTTCCGCGGGCGGTCGAATTCCACGCCTTTCCGGAAGCGGGCTTCGCATCGATCGACGAATGCTCCTCGTTCTTGGCTCGTTATCCTGAGCTATCGAACCGCCCCCCCGAAAGCCACCCCTTTCTGGAGCTGCGTGTGCAGAGAGACGGGGCAACCCACTCTCTTCGCCAACGCCTGCACCAACAAGCGAACCGGCGTGCGGTCCGACTTGCCCGGATCGTACTGGAGCCGAACCAGGAGTTAGTCCTGGAGGAACCGGCAGTTCCTCTGTCCGCACTCCATCCTCTGGACGTCTTTCGCCAAAAAGTTCTTCGAGAGACCGGGCAACCACCAAGTGAAGCCTTGATCGCCTCCTTTGTCGAACTCCTCCACCTGGTCCAGTCGGAATCACCATGAGAATCCTGGCGATTCGCGGAGAAAACCTCGCAAGCTTAGAGGGTGGCTTTCGTATCGAGCTTGCACAGCCTCCTTTTCGGGACGCAGGCCTATTCGCGATCACCGGTCCCACCGGATCAGGAAAGACCACCCTATTGGATGCAGCGTGCATCGCACTTTTTGAGGCTGTGCCCCGCGGGACCCGGCCGGAAGAGGTCGTTCGCCACGGTGCCCCATCCGCCTTCGCCGAAGTGGATTTTGTCGGCAAGGATCGCAAGGTCTATCGGGCACATTGGTCGATTCGAAGGGCCGGAGGTCGCGCAGAGGGCAACCTCAAGACTCCAGAACTCGAACTTATCTGCCTCGATACTGGAGAAAACCTCAGCAGCACCCGGACCGAGACCAAACGGGCGATCGCGGAACGGCTGGGGCTGGACTTCGGCGCTTTCAAGAAGTCGGTTTTGCTCGCACAAGGCGAGTTTGCGTCCTTTCTGAAGGCCAAATCGAGCGAGCGCTCGGCGCTCTTGGAATCCCTGACCAATACCGAGTTGTACAGCCGTCTCTCAGAGCGAGCCTTTGAACTCGCCAAACAAGCCGCCATCGAGCGGAACCAACTTGCGGCGGCCTTGGGTCAACTCCGACCACTTTCGGATGCCGAACTTTCCGAACTTCATCAAGAACTTTCGGCCGTTCAAGCCCAACGCCAACAAGCGATCGAACGCCAACAGGCCGCCGAAGCGGCGGTTCGCTGGTGGGAAGTTCACAGTCAATGGTCGGCCGACCTCGAGAAGCTTCGCCTCGAAACTCAGAATTCCACCGTCGGGGTAGATCGAGCCCGTCTAGGACGACTGCTCCTCATTCAACGTCTACTTCCAAGCTTACAACAGCACCTCGCCGCGCAGATCGCTTCCGCCCAAGCCGCGGATGAAGCGACCCACGCGGATGCCTCATTTAATAAACATACTTTACTATTTGACCAAGCGCGTTCCATCGCCGACGAAGCCAAACATCAGCACGAATCAATACAACTCCGGATCGCCCAGCAGGCCCCCGAGGTCGAGGCGGCACGTACCATGGATCGCAAGCTCGAAGCCCTCGCCGAA
>SYKL01000497.1 GCA_005797785.1 Pseudomonadota bacterium
CCAACGCCGCCGCCAGCAAAACCAGGGTCAGATCGCTGGCAAAAGCGATCGGCGCCCCGCCGGTGATCCGGCTCAACCATTCGCCTTCGGTGGTCGCCTGAGCGGGCGGCGGCGCCAGCAGGCGGTGGTCGCGAAGATGCCGCTCCCCCGCCGAACGGAGGTACTCCGGCGTCGCGTACAACCCATAGCTCACCGCCCCCACTCGGCGAACCACCAGACTTTGCGGCTGGGACTTGAAAAACCGAACCGCAATGTCCGCTTCACGGCGATGCAAGTCCAACACCGCGCCGCTGGCATCGAGCTCGATCGCCAACCCCGGATACGAACGGCCCAAAACCGATAACCGCGGCGCTAAATACGCGATTCCAAAGGTCTCGGGAGAGGTCAACCTCACGGTGCCCGCCAAACTTTCCGCTTGGGAGCTGGCCGCCCGTTCCAACGAAAGCACCGCCTCTTCAACCGCCCGCATCGGCCCCAGCAAGCGCTCCCCATCGAGAGTGAGCGCATAACCAGCATGGGTCCGATGGAAAAGCGCCAGTCCGAGGGCTTCCTCGATGGACTCGATCCGGCGGCCGACGGTGGTATGGTCGACCCGAAGCACCTTGGCCGCCTTGGCCAAAGATCCGGCTTTGGAGAGCGCTAATACGAAGCGGAGATCGTCCCAGACTAAGGGTGTGGATTTTTGCACGTAGCGTCCCCAGTATTGTGCGTTCTCACATACCCCGTCGTTGAGACCAACTCATCCTGTGGATTTGTGCACGATGAGTCCGCAGAGGTATGCATTCTCACGAGTGCCCCCCAACGGTAGAAAGAGAAGGTCGGCAGGACGCCGATCCATTGGAGGGACCATGCGGATTGCACTGTGGTTTGGGTTTTGCCTGGGATGCGACGACTTCCTCGTTCCGGACCCTGGACAGCCCTTCGATACCGACATTTCGGTGGCTGACAGCGAGATCCTGGACGATTCGGATCAAGAATGCAGCGAAGAAGGGGAACAGTGCTATTTTTCCCGAGACGAACCCGCTCCGAACGGCAATTGCTGCAACTCCCGGCACAGCTGTTACGCGGACGGCTGCCATTACTGATCCTCTATTGTTCCAATATTCCGAACAATACCATCCCAGAAATACGTCGCGACAATACACTGCACGGCCGGGTAACCTCCGCTCACCCAGGAGGAAATTTGAACCGACCGTCCTTTTTGCCACTTCACGCCGCGTCCAGCCTGCTGTGGATCGCGTGCAACCCGGCCGCGGAACCCACCGGAGGCGATGAATCCGATCCGGCGGACCGCCCCGAATTCGAAGCCGTCGAACACACCTTTCCCGAAACCCTTCCTCCGATCGAGGAGAGCCTTGCTCGATTACAGGCGTTGGACCTATTTCACGAGGCCATTCCCTACGAAACCCACACCGTCCACACCTGGATCGCTTACGGCGGGTACTGGTCCGAAGAAAATGTCGCGCTTTCCGAAACCGAAATCGCGGCACGCCTCGATGAATTCGTCGATCTCGCCGAGTCGGCCGTGCTCGCCGTCTCCGAATCGGCCGTCACCAACGACGTGGATGCGCTGTGTTTCGACAATGGGTACTACTGTCTCGCCAACGAGCCGCACGCGAACGACATGCAGGCTCTGGACAACCTCGAAATCCTCGACATCGACGAAATGCTTCGGGACGACCAGGAAAATACTGGTAGTTGTTATGTCGCTTGGGAGGGGGTGTCCCTTCAGGAATGCGAACGCGCCTACCGCGTCCACGCGGTCGTCGAAGCAACCCGCGATCTCCCGTCCCGGGAAACGCCGACGGAGCCACCTGCGGAAACTCAAGAATGAACATCCGGTTTCCAGAAACCGAGGAGCTCGGACTGGGGGTCGGGCTCGACCTCCGGTACGGCGACCCACACGGATTTGAGCATTCGCCGGGGATCGGCGATCGCATCTCCAACCGGGTTCCCCTCTTTCTCCGGCAACAGGCGTTCAATTATGCTTTTTTCTCTTTTCAACCGCGCGATCGAAGCGTGCTCAAACTGGAGGACTATGTTCCGGCATGGGACTCGCTGTTTGAGCAGCTTCCCCCCTTGCAACGGTGTGCGCTTCACCACACGCTGCTGAACCTCGGCTCCCTGGATGAGGAGGATCGCGGCCCTCTGTTGGAGTTCACCAATCAGCTGCTGGAGCGGTACAATCTCGCCTGGGTGAACGAAGATCTGGGAATTTGGAGCCTCGGCGGCCGCCTTATGCCCTACCCGCTGCCGCCGTTGCTGACCGAGGCGGGGCTGGAACGTGCGATCCGCGAAGTCACCTCGGTGCAATCGGCGTTGTGCCGCCCGTTGCTGGTCGAATTCCCTGGGTTTTCGGAGGGCACCAACTTTGTGGTTGGCACGATGAACGCTTACGACTATTTCCGGATCTTAGCGGAAGAAACGGGAGTGGCCGTCACGTTGGACACCGGGCACCTCCTGTCCTACCAGTGGTGGCTCGGACGGCGCGGCGAGGATTTGTACGGCGATCTCGACCGCCTTCCTTTAAAACATTGCTTTGAAATCCATTTATCGGGTTGCGAAATTCTCGACGACCGCTTTGTGGATGTTCACCACGGCGTGCTCCGACCAGAACAACTGATCCTCCTGGAACGCCTGCTTCCACGTTGCCCTCACCTGAAAGCGATCGCCTATGAGGATCCCAAATTCGATGAACGGGGTGCGCTTCGTTCACGTGCCATCCCCGGTTTCGAGCGCCTTCAACAGCTGACGGCTCCCGTCCGGATGTCCGCATGAACGCCGAAATCTCCACCGCGCGAGAGCTCCTGCACCGCCTGCTCCACTCTCCCGAAACGCGAGCGGCGTTTGTAGCCACGGGTCCTGCGGGGATCGACGCGCCTGATTCGCTGCATTCCGCGCTGGAAAGCATCGATCACCGACAGCTCACCGCGACTGCCGATGCGATCGCCTCGGGGCTGATCCACCGAAAACACCGCGGAAGCCCAGGCTTGGCTGCGTCCTATTCAAAATCCCTCGAATCCGCGAACCTGACCGCGCCGGACGCCTTCAAAGAGGTGGTTCGCCGGTTCGTCGGCAGCGTCCCCTTCGCCAACTACCGCGAAATCCCCACCGCCGAAGGAAAAGGATTGTGCATCGAAGAGGCTTTTTTCCTCTTCTTAGAGGAGGCGAAGCTCGGCGATTCCGAGACGCGCCGAAATGAGTTCTGGACGGCCTTGTTTCGGGCGTTGGCACTCCAACCTGACCCGAACTTCCGAATTCCCCTGGCAGTTCAACGCACCTGGCGGGGCTACCGCTACGTTGCCGCAACCGCCGAGGGCCCGAGGCTGTACGCCGCAGTCGACGGGCGCTTCCTAACGGGAGTCCTAACTCCGTTATTGGCCAACGTCTTGGCGACCAACGGCGCCCGTCACCCGAATGGACCCCAGGGATGGGACGAATGCGCTCAACGGCTGCAGACGATGGGCGTGCTGGACGGATGACCCAGATAGTAAACATGCTTACTATCTGGAAATAGTTTATGGGGTTTTGGACAGCGTTTCTCTCAGCAGCCACAGTTCCGAGACTTCACGCGCCGACCACACCCGGAGGTCGCCACCGACGATGGTCAGTCGGTGAAGCCGGCGCTCCTCCGCCAAAATCGGCGGTGAAGACGTGATGGTAAGCCCCGACGGCCCATGAAACCGCCAAAGGCCTTCTGGGCCACCGTCCGCGCGAAAACCCGCTCGCAACAAGGCATAGGTATTGGCCGTCGCTACGTCATCCAGAGTGAACGCATCCCGAGGCGGCGGCGACTCAAACCGGTATACCGGCCGCTCCAATTGCGGAAACGGCTGGAGGATGCGGTAGTCCACAAAAATCTCTGTCCATCCCCGGTGTTCTTCCGACGAGAGGTCCAGCGGATGAACGATGCTCACCCAACGCTGGCCATCGGGAGTGAGCGTTGCATCGCGCTCATCGGCAAAAGAACCATCCTCTGCGATTCGAAACAGGCCTGCTCGCGCTTCTTCGCCGTACGCAAACACCAGCCGACGCACCAAATGCCTTAGCAACGGATGTTCGGCCAGGCGCGTCCGAAATTCGGCGAGCGTCCAACGGCGACCGGTGATCATCGCACGTTCCAGGCGCCGAATTTGATCGGACGCCACCCGCTCCAAGTCCAAAGACAGGCGTTTCCACTCCAAAGCGGCTTGTCTCGCTAACGCCGGATCATCGGTCTTTCGGGCCCTGGGAAAACTGTCCAACGGTTCGCCAGATTCGTCGCAAACGAAGGGCTTTAGGTATTGATCCAAGCCCAAGGAGAACTTTCGTGCGCCAAAGTCGAACCAAACCGTTCCCTTTTCCTCCAAACCCAACGTCGGTGCGGCCACATCCTCGAGTTCATCTGGCGACAGGCGTTGCATCCATGCCGCCTGTGCAATCGCCACCAACGCAGCGTCCTTGACCCACTGTTTCGGCGCGGTTCGCGAGGCTCGAAACAGGGCATGCAACGCCCGATCGCTTCCTGCCACGGCGAGCACCATCATGGCACGGGTCACCCGAGCCCGCTGATTTTCAGCCACCCACGCGGACACCTGTTCGGACAACCAGCGGATCGCGTCGTCCTCGGGAAACCAAGCGAATGCATGCAGCACAAACGCATGAGCGGTACTCCCTCCTGACGAAACCCATGCCCTGGCAAGCGCGATCAGGAACGGCGTCAACGATGCCGGCTCGAGCGCCTGCTTTACCCGCCGCACCCCCGCATAGGGCGATTCCAACACCGAAAACGCGAACATCTCCACAAGAGCATTCACTGCGCCGGCGGAAAGGACCTTTCCGTCGCGGGTGCGCAACGCCGGCAAGCTTGCCGCGTCGACAAATGCGGGAATTTTTGGCAATTTATCCGGAACATCATCCAGCGGATCGCTCACCAGCCACTCTTGAACCGCCGCTTGAACCTCGGACGAGAACAACGCAAGTGAGGCGGTCACAAGCTCTCTTTCACGCCCCACGAGCCATCGCAGCAGCGATCGCGCCAGATACCGGTGCGGACCGGCCCCCAGCGCGATCGGGACCACCCCGGCAGCCACCACATCGGGCACAGAAATCGCCCACACCATCGCCGAGGATCGGTCGCCGGAGCGCGCCAGCTGCTCGAGGCACGCCGGTACCAGCCGGACATCCGCGAGCCCTCGCAAATGCTCGAAAGGAACAAATCCATCGCGGTTCATCACACTCGAAAACCCTTCCCCAAAGTCAGCAAGCGCCTGATGGATCCACCATGGGGTGGTGTGGCTTCCGGCGGCCTGCAGGCGAATTGCGCCCGATTGCAACTGTGCAAACTTGTCCGGCTGGAGGTAGTACCGGTGATACAACGGATTCGGATCTGGATATTCAACGCGCTCATCCACAGGAAGGCGCCATTCGAAGGGCACCCTAGGCAGCTGCACCTCCGATGCGCACCCCCGTTTCCGATTCCGCCAAGGGGGGCGGTCCAACAGCGGAATCGATTCCGCGGCGGCCACCGGAGGTGCAGCCTGGGGCGGTGCCAATGTCGCGAGAAACGATTCGATGAACGCCCTTTCCTTGGGGTTTTCCTGCAGAACCTTTTGAACCGCTGGAATAGCCAATTTTCGCATTCCGGAGAGCGCCTCCACAACCTGGTTCCGACGACGCTTCCCTGTCAACATGCGAGCTAAGAACAGGGCATTTCGCTCTGACGGAAACGCCCCCAACACCACCGGTAACGCCTCCACATCGCAGCTCGACACCCCCCGAATCCACGTGTCCACATTGGAGACCAACACCGGCGAAGCATCGAATCGTCCACCCATGCCCAGCCGATACAGAGCGGTATACGCCGCTCGAAGGGTGCAATGAAGGTCCGTTTCCCACCACATGTCCAGGCGAAAGTGGTGGCTTTGCCAAATGCGATCCACCTGTTCCTGAGTGTTGGCGGCGCTGAGCAAGGCGGTCGACAACATCTCCGGATCACGAAGTGCAACCTCCAACCAGTCTTCCCGGTCCGGGAACAGAATCGCAGCCAAACCATAGGACGGCGTCGACGCCAAGGCCTGCTCAGTGGCCGCCATCGCCGCGCGATAGTCTTCCTCCGGGCAGTGGGCCAACTGGGTCCGAAGAAACAGGAATTCATTCCTTCCGAACCCATGCCGGATCGACGCAGGACGTCCAAAGCACTGCCGCAGCGTTTCCGGGAGCAGAGCGCTGTCCGTCGGAAGGCCCAGGTAGCCAAAGTACGGATCCCGCTCCTTCGCCAGCTTCTTCAACACCGCCTCGGGTTTGGGGACAAACCGCTCCCCTCGACGAGGCAGGATCAACGCTTTCAACGTCGGAGGCCACTGACTGGGGTCATTCATCGGGTCGGACATGTGGCCTCCGCAATGCCACATACCTGCCGCCGCACGATGCAAACGTCGCAGATTGTTGCAGTGACGAGGGCCCTGGTGTCGCCCTTTCCAGCGGCACACTAGGCTGACCTCCACCGCGGAGCACCCCATGTCCACCACCAGTCCTTACGCAAGTCCGGCCGGCACCGTTTCCGGAGCCCGGTACATCTCCAACACCCTGGTTGCCCGCCTGCTGATGGCGACCCTGGTCACCAACGGAGCGCTGGACGGCTTGGCCACGCTGATGCAATTGCTTCAGTTAGCGACCGACGGTTCGATCCTTCAAAACACGGGCTTCCTGCTTGTTTCTGGGTTTCAAGCCATGGGAGCACTGTTGGTGCTGTTCGCGAACATGATCCTGTGGCTGGTTTGGCAATACATCGCCGCCCGAAATGCCAGGGCACTCGCCGCCGAAGACACCTACATGGAGTATGGCGCGGGGAGCGGGTTGCTGTGGTGGTTCGTCCCCTTTGCCAACTTGGTCAAGCCCCTTCACGTCGTTCAAGAGATCTGGACCACAACTGTGGTCCAACTCCGCAATCCCGAGCTTCCGAGCTCTGGAATGCTCACCGCGTGGTGGGGCTTGTGGGTCGTCAGCGGCATCACCTCGAACATCGCGCTGCGGGTCAGCGGCTTCGACTATTCCGCCGTGGGTGCGGTGATCTGGATGGTCGCGAGCCTTTTGGGGCTGGCAGCTGCCCTTGCCGCCGCTCTGGTAGTAAAGCGCATTGACGATGTGCAGGTTCAGGTGGCGACGGAAAAAGCCCTGGTGTAGTTCGGCCTGGGCGAGGCACGCGTTATCTCTGGGCCATGCTTCGCCGCGCCGCACCCCAACAAGTCGCCGCCCAATACGAGCGTTGGCCGTATCCCAAGCTTCCGATCCTGGCGTCCATCCCGCCATTTGAGCCGTGGCAACTCCATCTGGACTACCTGCGCGATCGCTGCGGGCTCGGTCCCACCGGATCGAAGCCAAAAATATGGATCGCCGGCTGCGGGACCCAGCAGCCGTATGTCTTTTCGGTGGCCAACCCGAAAGCGGAGATCTTGGCTTCCGATCTCTCCGCCGCGAGCCTCCGGATCGCCCGGTGGCGGTGTTGGAGCCACGGACACTTCGGCGTTCAATTCTCAGCGATCGACTTGAATCATCCGGAGACTTGGCCGGATGGACCCTTCGATCACATCGAGTGCTACGGCGTGCTCATGAACCTGTCCGATCCGGCGGCGACGCTCGCGGCCCTCGCCGAACGGCTCGCTCCGGACGGAACGCTACGACTGATGGTTTATCCTTGGTACTCGCGGCGGAGGATCTTTCAGGTCCAACGGGTCGCCCAACTCACCGGGATCTCCGCCGAACATACGCACCATCCGGCGCTGTTTCGGCAGGCGATGCTCTGGCTACCCAAGGGACATCCCCTCCGTTATGCCGTTGAAACCTACCACGACGCCAAGAACGACGCCGGATTGGTCGACGGCTTCCTGCACGCCGGAGATCGTGGATTTACGGCATTGGAGCTCGGTCAGATCGCCGACCGCGCTGGACTCACCGCCGGATGGTGGCACCAACGTCCGTGGGCTCAGCCCGAGGAAGCCGCGACCAAACTAGCGGACTCCGCGTCCCTGTCGCAAACCGAGCTCCTGCACGCCCTGGACCTCTGGCAAGAACTCCGGGTGAATTTCACCGTGTGCCTCGTCAAAAAAGAGCGCATCCAAGGGCAACGTCCGCTGCGGGTCCATCCGATATTGAGCGGAGCCGAGGGCCGAAGGCGATACCTCGGGTGGTGGAGCCGGGTCGGCGGGTGGAACCTCCGGTCGCGGACGTCTTGGTCGGATCCTCACTATTCGGGCGACGAAGTCCGCGAACTGCACCGTTGGGTACGGCATCCCGAGATCAGCGCTCTGGCCGACCGCGCGATCGAAGACGGCGTGATCTTGGGGCAGATCCGGCCCTCCAAGCGGCCCTTCGTCTCGACGGCGGATGGTTCCCCGCCTGAAATCCGCTTTGAAGTCGGAGAACGCGCCGCAAATCCGTTGTATGGGGCCTTGTTCGACGCGTACCGGTCCGCCGGCGAGGCCCTCCCCGACGTCATGGAAAGGTGGGCCAAACACAGCGAACCGCTCGAAAAACCCGGAGAGTTTGGCCTTACCCCCACCGGAACCTGGCTCGCCCACGAAAAGACCATCGAAGCCTGGCGAGCCATCCCCCATGAGTCCGTGGAGCGCTGGGATCAACTTCGATACCCCCGCGAAGCGGTGTGGATCGAATACGCTCGTACTTGGGCCAAAGGGGCAGGCTTGCCGGCCTTTCCGACCGAACAACATGAAATGCGGGAACTGGGCGTATGGATCGGATCGTGGTCCGAATTGTGTGCGGACGCGGTCGCGATCTAGTGGTCGACCGCAGTGATCTATGGGCTCGGAGAAACCGGCAGCGGCCCCGACAAAGGCGGCCACGGCAGCCCGCGCCCGCACAGCTGATCCCCAAGAATCTTTGCTTTCACCACCGCAGCATCGTCGGTTCGACCCTCAAACAGATCCTGGCACACCCGCGCCGCCACCTCGCGAAGGTCCGGATGAAGCTCCCGGCACGCTTCCACACATCCCCACGGGTGCCGGGTAAACGCGCCACGGCGCGCCAGCAGCTGGATCCCGGCAAACCGCAACGCGCGGCGCTGCATCCATGGAGCCGCCGCCACCGGCAGCTCCGCCGAAGGCCATTGCGCCAGCCGAGTCCAGGCCTCGGCAGCCTCTTGAAACAGCACCACCGCATTGGCATGCGATGCGGATATCAAAGGCTCTTGCTCCCATATAGGCTTCCCCGCGATCAACATGCTCGCGATCGGCAGACACAGGTGAAGGTAGGGCGGTCCCGAGCCCGCCCGAAGTGCAGCCCCGTTGGCGATTCGGAGATCCCATGGTTCCGCCTGTTTCGTCATGCATTCACGAACACGCTCGGCCTCCTCCGCGGAGGGTTCCCCTGGAAACACCAATACCAGGTCGATGTCCGAAATCGGTGTGGGATCGGCCTCCGACAACGCCGAA
>SYKL01000498.1 GCA_005797785.1 Pseudomonadota bacterium
GACGTCGACTTTTGCCAGGATCGCCGAGAGGAAGCGCTTCAGCATGTGCGCCAGAAGTACGGCGAGCCGCTGGTGTCGCAGATTATCACCTACGGAAAATTAAAAGCGAAGGCGGCAGTTCGCGATGTGGCCCGGGTGCTCGATCTCGGGTTTTCCGACACCGACAAGATCAGCAAGCTCGTGCCTGAAGAGCTTGGAATCACGTTAAAAGTGGCGTTGGAGAAGGAAGAGAAGCTGCGGGTACTCAGGGACGGCGATCCGACCATCCGCCGCGTGCTCACGTTGGCGATGGCGGTTGAGGGAATGTGTCGTCAAACCGGGGTTCACGCGGCCGGCGTGGTGATCGCCGATCGACCGTTGGTCGAGTATGCGCCTTTGTATGTGGATGAACCGGGCGCGACGCCGGCGGTCCAGTTTGACATGAAGTCGGCCGAGATGATTGGCCTCATCAAATTTGACTTTCTTGGCCTTAAAACGCTCGATCAGATCCGTGACGCTCTGGAGGAGATCGAACGCAACCACGGCGTGAAGATCGACATGTCGCGGTTGCCGACCGACGATCTTCCCACCTTTGAGCTGCTTCAGAAGGGCGATGGATTTGGCGTTTTCCAGCTAGAGTCCAGCGGAATGCGCGAGCTGCTCACCAAACTCAAGCCTTCCTGTTTGGACGATTTGGTCGCCTTGGTCGCCCTGTACCGGCCGGGACCGCTGAAGTCCGGCATGGTCGACGACTTTGTCGATCGCAAACATGGTCGGAAACAAGTGGAATATCCGCATCCGATCCTAGAGCCCATCTTGCGAAGCACCTATGGGACGATCGTCTACCAAGAGCAGGTCATGCAATGTGCGCAGCACATGGGAGGATATTCCCTAGGTGAAGCGGATATTTTGCGTCGAGCCATGGGCAAAAAAGACGCGGGCGAAATGGCGAGGCAGAAGTCTCGCTTTGTGTCGGGATCCGTGGCGAATGGTGTCCCCGAGGAAAAAGCTTCCTCTATCTTTGATCTGTTGGCGATGTTCGCGGAGTATGGCTTCAATAAGAGCCACTCGGCAGCCTATGGATACATCAGCTACCAGACCGCTTGGTTAAAAGCGCACTATCGGGCCGAATACATGGCCGCCTTGTTGACGATCGACGCGGGCGATTCCGACAAGATCATGACGTACATCGAGGATTGTCGGCATGCGGGGATTCGCATCGACCCGGTGTGCGTCAATGCATCCGATCGCGCGTTTCGGGCGGTTCCGGATGCGCTTTCTGAAGGACCCTCGGAATCGAAGGTGATTCGATTTGGCATGGCGGCCGTCAAAGGGGTGGGGGAGGGCGCGATCGCAGCGATCGTAGACGCCCGAAAAGCGGCGGGAGGTCAGTTCAAGGACGTGATGGACTTCTTTGAGCGCATCGATCCTCGAAAAGTAAATACGACGGTGATCGAACACCTGATCAAAGCCGGCGCCTTCGATCGGTTTGGCATCCACCGTGCCTCGGTGTTGGAGGGCTGGAAGACCGCTTCTACGCTCGGAAATCGACACCAACAGGAGCAGGCGCTGGGGCAGGTGTCGCTGTTTGGAGGGGGTGCTTCAAAAGTGGTATTGCCCCGGTATAAATTCCCGGATCGCACGCCGTGGACTTTGTCCGAGCAACTGCAGTACGAACGGGAAGTGTTGGGGTTGTACCTCACTGGTCACCCCATGCAGGCGTTGGGCAAAGATGTGGCGCGGTATGCGAATGCCACGATCGGCACCCTCGATCAGGTGTCGGGCGACAAAGAAGTGCGTTTGATCGGCATTCCAGTGGAGTTTCGAGAGGTTGCCACCCGCCGCGGCGACAAGATGGCGTTCGTGAAATTGGAAGATCAGACGGGCATGATCGAGTGCGTGTTCTTCTCGGATCCCTGGGTGCGCTCGCAACGGGCCGTCCGTTCCAAGGAAAAACCTCGAGAAGCGACGACCGATCCGGTATTGGTGACGGGGCGTCTGGAATCGGGTGCCGATGGATTTAAATTGCGCGCGAATACCGCCGAACTTTTGGCCGATGTAAGGGGTCGATCGACCGCCGAAGTGCGGTTCAATTTGCGGATGACCGATCTGGTGGGAGAACGCCTGGAACAATTCGTCAACCTTCTTGACAAAAGGCGCGGTCAAAACAAAGTGAGGGTGATCCTGGAGCAACCGGGCGCGTTTAAAGCGGAGCTGGATCTCGGCGACCGGGCCGTGGATCCTGGGGTTCAGCTGGAACAGGAAGCGCGGGCCTTGTTTGGCCGCGAAGTGGTGGTGTTGGCATGATCCTGTGGATGATTGCATCGGCCTTAGCGGAACCCGAGGTCGCACCTGAAGCACCACCCGTTCCAGACCTCGTGGAATCGTTCGGCGGTGGGGTGACGATGAATTGGACGAAAATGTCCCTTCGCGTCACCGCATCTGCGGAGGGGCGCGGAGTGAACTCCAGCCAGAAAACGGTGGAACAACAGGCGAGATTGTCGGCGGAACCTGCCCTGGCAGCGGCGATGATGAAGGTCCAGGTGGATGCTCAAAACACCTGCGGCGATCTCCTGGAAGAACCCAGTTACCAGGGGCCCCTTCAAGCCCGGCTGGCGCGCTGGTCGGTGGTGGAAACGCGGTATTTTTCCTCCGGCCGGATCGAAATTGACGGCGAGCTTCCTGTGCGCGAAGTGTTGATCCCGTGGACGATCGAGCACGCGCAGGCTTCGCCGCCGGTCGGGCAGAAGCCCGAGACCACGGGGGTCGTGGTGGACGCGCGAGGGTTAGGCGTATCGCCTGCGTTTTCGCCAAAGTTGCTCACGGAAAAAGGCGAGGTGTTGTACGATGGTGCCCTTTGGGTGGACACGGCAAACAGCCGATTGCCTGTGATCTATGTCCCTGCCCCCACCCACGCCGACGTCGCACGCGCCGGCGAGCATCCCTCATTGTTCAAGGCCGCTCAAACCCGAGGCGTGGATCTAGTCCTCTCGGAGGCGGATGTACGTAGGTTTCGCGAGGATTTTGGTGGTACGAGGCTGCTAGGCGAGGGGACGGTGGTGCTGGTGGTGGACGCGGAGAATCTTTGAACCGGATCCGCGTGGAATGGCTGGGTCGGCTCAAGTACGACTGGGCGCACCGCCTGCAACACCTGCGGCGGGATGCGTTGATTGCCGGCTCCCAGGAAGACGTCTTGTGGATGGTGGAGCATGATCCTGTCATTACGGTTGGACGCCGCGGTGTAGAGGTACCGGCGGAGGACCTCCGCCGAGTTGGGATCGATTTTGCGCGCACGGAACGCGGGGGATTGGCGACCTGGCATGGCCCGGGCCAGTTGGTGGGGTACTTGTTAGTGCGCACAGAACGCCGAGGATGGAAGGTTCGCGAGGTGATCCACGGGATCGAAGCGGGCCTGATCCAATGGTTGACGCGTCAAGAGATTTCCGCTCAGGTTCGGGAACGATTTCCCGGCGTTTGGGTGGGTGAAAATAAGATCGCCGCCATAGGGATGAATTTTCACCGTGGGGTATCGATGCACGGCTTTGCGCTGAACTTGAACCCTGACTTTGCAGGATACCAATGGATTACCCCGTGCGGGATCACCGACGGTGGGCTGACCTCGGTGCACCGCGAAAGGGGGGAGGCTCCAACGCCCGAACACGCGGCGTTGGGCGTTGGACGGGAGGTGCTGAACGCGCTGAACGCCTCGGTTTGACAGGCCGCGGCGTCCACCATAAGCTCCAACTTGAGCAGGCACATAGCTCAGCGGGAGAGCATCGCCCTGACACGGCGAGGGTCCGCGGTTCAAATCCGCGTGTGCCTACCACCTTCAACCGGCGTTCCCGTAAGGTTCGGCGGTTGCGCTCAACGGGCGGGTCCCAAAAAGGGCCTGCCTGTTTTGTTTTCGGGGTGAGAAGCGGGCGGCATCCGTTGGTTTCACTTCCCCCGTTGACATCCGGCGCCCTTTGGGTGACGGTTCAACCGCACTGCCGCGCAACACGCGCGGTTCCTATCCCGTCAGCCAAGAGGTATTCGCGTTGAGGAGACCACCCCGCCCCGCCACCGATCGGAACGCTCGCGAGCCCGAAAGCCCCAATGACCTTCGCATCAACCGCCGGATCCGCGTACCTCGCGTGCTGGTGATCGATGAAGAGGGCGGAAAATTGGGCGAATTCATGACCGAAGACGCGATCCGCTTGGCGGAAGAACGCGGGTTGGATTTGGTCGAGGTCGCTCCTACCGCCCGACCACCGGTCTGCCGCATCACCGATTACGGCAAGTTGAAGTACGACAAAAAGAAGCGGGAGCAGGAAGCTCGGCGCAATCAGGTGCAGGTCGTACAAAAAGAGATCAAGCTTCGCCCGAAGACGGAGGAGCACGATCTCGGAGTTAAAACGCGCGCTGCACGTGCATTTCTCGACGAAGGCAACAAGGTCAAGGTTACGGTGCGTTTCCGTGGCCGCGAGCTTGCCCACCGCGAGATTGGTGCCCAGCAATGCCAGGCATTCGCCGATGCATTGAAGGAAGTCGGTCTGGTGGAGACGCCCCCCCGTATGGAAGGGCGCCAGATGTTTATGATGCTCGCTCCCACGCGGAAGCCAAGCCCCAACCGTCCGGTTCGCCCGCGTCGCGCTGAGGATGAGGCAGCTATGGCAGCGGTCGAGGCCGAAAACGCATTGGACGATGATGATGATGATGACGATACCGGCGAGGAGCCGGCGTCTGTCGCGGAACAACCCGCGGAATAGGCAGGGTTGATGTGGGCGCCCGACACCCATTCGGGCGCCGAAGAAGGGTATCCCAAGGGTTCGGACTGGCCGCAATCGCGGTCTTAGATTACATTCGCCCCCCATCAGGCCCCGGTGTCACCGGAGGAGCCGTCAGGAGTTTTCGATGCCGAAGCAAAAGACCCACCGCGGTGCGGCCAAGCGATTCAAGCTCACCGCCAGCGGCAAAGTGAAGTTCAAGCACGCCCATCTTCGTCACTGCCTTGAGAGCAAGGCCAAGGGCACGAAGAATGAGTTGCAGAAGACCGGCATCCTCAAGGAAGTGGATGCGAAGAAGGTCCGCCACATGCTGGGTATCAACTAGTTTCATTTAGATCGGGTCCTCGGATCCGGTCGGTTCTGAATTCGCGCCTCAAGGTGCGATGTCCTCACCGCCACCGCCTGCGGGCAGGGAAGCGGTCAGCCCATTCCGGGCGTCTAAGGAGGTTGAGATGTCTCGTGTAAAGCGCTCTATGATCCGTCGTACCCGTAAGAAGAACCTCCGCGAGCGGATCAAAGGTTTCTTCCTCGGCCATCGTCTTCTCCGCCAAGGCAAAGAAGCGGCGATGCGGTCCGAAAAGCAGATGTTCATCGGCCGTAAGCAGAAGAAGCGCGCGTTCCGTCGGTTGTGGAATACGCGTATCAATGCCGCTTCCCGTCCGTTGGGGATCTCCTATTCGCGGCTGATCCACGCTCTCGGCAAGGCCAACATCGGCCTGAACCGCAAAATGTTGGCGCACTTGGCTCTCAAAGAGCCAGCGACCTTCGCCGCGGTGGTCAAGCAGGCTCGTTCGGCCGTAGGTACCTGATTGTTCACCCTGATCTTGGCTTTGTTCGCGTGTAAAAAGGCGGATGAGCCGGTCTGGGTGCAGTTCAATGAGGACGTATCGCTGGAGGTGGAGATCACCGCCAGCGAGGAGTTGGGAGCACCTGTCACCGCGGATGTTTTTTCGTCCTCGGGCGAGGAATTGGTGGCGGTGATTGTGGTTGATCCGGGTTCGGGCCCAGTGGGCACCGATCACCGGGTCGAAGTCGATGTTGGCGACGACTACGATGAAGTGGTCGGCCGTGTGTTGCTCACCACGGATTCGGGCGATCGCGGCGTAGAAGAGCATGAGCTCGACCGCGATTCGGCGGATGATGGGTATTGGTGGCGGGTGTTGACCTCCGGCGGCGCCGAAGGCGAAGAACGCACCGACACTTTCAGTGTGCAGTTGTTCACGGACGAAAACGAGGACTGATCCCGCGACGGCTTGGGATGGGGTATACTCGGCGCGTAGAATGGGTGAACCTGTGGGAACGGATCCGATCAAGGACGAAGATGGCCTCGACGCCAGCGTCCCGGACAAGCTGTTCTTCCGGATCGGTGAGATCGCGGAAATTGTTGGGGTGGAACCCCATGTTCTCCGCTATTGGGAGACGGAGTTCCGCATCCGGCCGCAGCGCTCCAGTTCCGGGCAGCGGATGTACCGTCGCAAGGATCTCGCTCGGTTTTTGCGGATTAAGAAGCTCCTTCACCAGGAGGGCTACACGATCGCCGGTGCGCGCAAAGCGCTTCTAGAACCTGGTGAAGAGCGCCCGGTCGATGACGGCCGGATTCGAGATGCGCTCGACCGGATCGACGAACTTCGGCTGCGGGTGCGCTCGGCGCGGGAGCGGCTGATCGGCAAAGAGGAAGCCTAGCCTTGATGAGTTCGTCGAGTGCATTGGACGCGGGGTATCACCCGTTGGGCGCGCTGGAAACCGGCTCGAACATTGGCGCGCGGGCGCGTGTCCCGTTAAGTTGGAGTTGTTCGGGGCGTGGCGCAGCCTGGTAGCGTACTAGCTTGGGGTGCTAGTGGTCGCATGTTCAAATCATGTCGCCCCGACCATTTTAAAAGCCCGTCGAAGGTCACTTCGGCGGGCTTTTAGTTTCTGCACTCCGCGGACACGAGATGTGCATTTTTGATGCAACCGTGCCTTTGCCACTGCAAAACGCGACCTTGTTTAGCTTAAGCTAACGAACGCCACTTCTGCGTGTGGGGTGCGAATGACGGGTTGGCTCTGGTGGTTGCAGGCTGTCGCATGGGCGGGGGACGTGAGCCCCACTCCGTTGTGGGAAGCGGTTTCACCGGAGGGGGCCGCATGGACCCAACACGTGCTTCAGGAGCTTCCGGTGCTTGGACCGGAGATTCTTGACGGAGTTCCCGCAGACATGGCCGATTTCTGTCCGCGGTACCCCGAGCTCACCGTGGACGAGCGTTCCCATGTGTGGGCCTACCTTCTGTCCGCGATGGCGAGGTATGAAAGCAACTTTAGTGTCAGCTCGGCGTACACGGAGAACTTCACGGATGCGGCGGGGGATGCCGTCATCAGTCGAGGTTTGCTGCAGATTTCGCTGGAGAGCAGCCAAGGGTATGACTGCGGCTTCACCAGCGCGGAACAATTGCACGATCCATTCCACAATCTGTCATGCGGGATCCGAATTTTGAATCGGTGGATCGGCCAAGACCGTCGGATCAGCGGCAAGGTGGACGGCAAGTGGAAGGGCGGCTCGCGGTATTGGGCGGTCCTTCGAGATACCCGGGAGGCGTACGCCAAAGTGCTGGCGCGTATGGAGGAAGTGGCGATCTGCCAGTGAAGCTGGACAAAATCGGGCGGATTTGGGAAACTGCGGCATGCTCCGACTCGAACGCAAAAAACAGCCGTTAGCCCATCGGACCGTGTTTCTTCAGCGGATGGCGGCCAGCATCGGTCTGGGGAGCGCGATTGTCGCGGCCTCGCTGCTGGTGGGGATGATTGGCTACCACTCGTTTGAGCAATTATCGTGGATGGACGCCTTTTTGAATGCGTCCATGCTGTTGTCGGGCATGGGCCCGTTGGCCCAACCGCAAACGGATGGCGGAAAGGTGTTTGCGGGATTCTACGCGTTGTTTTCTGGGTTTGCGGTGTTGGCGATCACAGGCGTGATTTTGACGCCGGTGTTTCACCGGATGATGCATGCCTTTCATTTGGCGGAGGAGAACGGATCGTAAAGCGGTTTACGATCACCGTCCTCGGATCACCTGGTTCATGAATCGGGCGCCTTTGATCGGCTCCATCGCCACGGCGGCGAGGGTTCCGCCCATCATTGCCCCGATCACGCCGCAGGTCGCCACATCGCTCCCCGATTGGTACAGCCCCGGAATGGGAGTCTGCGGGCGAAGCCACTTATCGGAGTAGCGTTCGGGAGTAGGCAACAGGCCGTAAATGCTGCCGTGGTACGGACGCGCAAATTTGTCCGTCGAAAGAGGCGTAGATAGTTCATAGTGGACGAGCATTGGCTTGAGGCCGGGGTGCGCTTCGAACACCACCGCCAGCATGGCTTGGCTCATTTCCTCTTTGAAGGCCTCATAGTCCTCGCCGCGTTTTCGCCACTCGGTGCCCTGCCACTTCTGGAACGACTCCCAAGGAACGAAGGTGATGATTTCACCGGTGTGTTTTTGCTTGGGCCCCGGGCTGTGTTCGGGATCCTTGAGACTCGGGTAGGATGTGAACAGGATGTCCGGTCGACCGACTTTCTTACCAGGTGCGACCTCCCAATTGGGCCGCTCATAGTCCCAG
This sequence comes from Pseudomonadota bacterium, assembly GCA_005797785.1. Classification (GTDB taxonomy): domain Bacteria; phylum Myxococcota_A; class UBA796; order UBA796; genus SYKL01. Next base: position 8,328 of record SYKL01000498.1, read on the forward strand.
GTGTTGTAGAACCACTGGCAGTTCTTGGTGGCCCCCGCGCTCGCGATGTCCCCTTCGAAGCCGAGATACAGGCTGAGGTGGGCGGGCCCCGCCCGGTGTTTGCCCATCTTCTGCGCCCAGGCTTCATCACGGAATTCGGGAGGCAGCAAGCGGGTAGCCGTGGTCCATGCCCCGGCGGCGCTCACCACCCGTCGCGCGCGGATCGTCTCGCCGTCGACCATTCGAACCCCTGAGGCGCGCCCATTTTCGATGAGGATGTGATCGACATCGGCACAGATCCTCGTCCAACCACCCGCTTCCGCGACGGTTTTGAGCAACGACTTCGCGATCGAACCGGCGCCACCCACCGGATAGTACGCGCCGTGCATGAAGTGGCGCACGGTGAGCGCCTGCATGGCCCAGGACGCCTCCGATGGAACTGCACCGTGGTACCCCCATTGTGCAAGTACCACCGCCTTAATTTTCGGATCCTTAAAGATCCGATCCACCACTTGGGATGCGGGCGTCGCGAACAGTTGAGCCGCTTCTCGGCTGATCAGCCGCCCGGCGAACCGGCCTAGGCGTCCCGGCAGGATCTGGCCGAGATAGAAATTGCGCATCGCCCGCACGGTATTGCGGATTTCGGCCATGTAGAGGTCCACCCCCTCAGCTTCGTGCGGAAACGCCGCTTTCAAGGTTGCTGCAAACTCCTTGGGGTCGCTTGCGAAGCCGATTTTGAACCCTTCGGGAAAGGTAAATTCATCGTAGATCCCGGGGATCTTCTCCCACTTGAGGTCGGGTGCCGCATATTTTAAAATCCGCCCGGGTAGCGCTTTTTCGGTGACTTCCCCGGAGATGTGCACGCCTACATCCCAGACAAACCCCTTGCGGCGAAAGGTGTGGGTGAAGCCGCCGGGAACATAGTGCTGCTCCAACACCAGTACTTTCTTGCCCATTTTGGACAGCAAGGCGGCGGTGGTCATCCCGCCGATGCCGGACCCGATGACGATCACATCCCATTCTTTGCCTTCCGGCGCTTTTTTTGACCAGGGGCGTGGTTCTCGAGGCGTGGATTCTTCCATGGCGGTCTCCGCTGAGGCGCGCCTCCCGTAACTGACCGCAGCGTCGGAATGTAGTGGGACCGCGGATTTAGCAAGCAATGGCGACCGATGATTACTTCGTTGCGCCATAATGAGGGATTACCTCAGCTTTCAGCGACGTCCACCAATGCTGCGGCGAGCGCGGCGGCAAAGGCATCCAACGTTCGCGGCTCATTCCAGCGAGCCGCCTCTTCGGGATCCACCGCTTGATGGGTTTCCACAATCACCGAGGGGATTTTGGGGCGACGAAGCATCATGATGCGTTTTTTCGGGGCGTGCCGGTCCACGAACACCCCTGCCTGCGCGTCCGCGTCGTACAGACCCCCGTAGTCGATGCCTGAATAGGCTGGGAATCCGGCTTCTTCCATACGAACCGCGATGCGCTGCGCGAGTCGGCGGCGACGCTCCACCAGAACGGGATCGCCTTCGTCCGAATACAGAACCGAAAATCCGGGCGCGCCAAGCCCGACGTAGCACCTCGTTTCTGGATGGACCGCCCACCCGTCACCGGCGCGCGCGTCGCTGTGAAGGCTGATGAAGGCATCTGCGGGCCAGCGCTCCGCCGCATCTTTGCGGTCTGGGTATGGGAGGAGCGCTTTCGAAGGCCGGCCGGCGCGAACCTCAAGGAAGGAGCGAGATTGCAACCGACGAACGATCTCGTCCTGCGTTCGGAGGGTGAATTCCTGCTCGGGTTCACAAAAGACCGACGTATTGCCAGGGTTTTCCGGCGCCCCATGCCCGGCATCGATCACGACCCGCAGGGAACGGGAGGGGGTCGGTGCGGGGACCGCCGTTAGAGGGGCGTTGGGAAGCGGCCAAATGGCAGGTGGCGCAGGTTGCGGCGGAGGGACGACCAAGTTTTCCACGTGGGGTCCGCGATGAAAGCGCATTCCGGTGATGGCGCCATCCAAAGAGCGTACGCCCACATAGGAGAGGACGTACAGCAGGAACAAACTGACGATCACTGCCCCGAACTTTCGCACCCGCATTCTCCACGCAGCGCCATCATCCTACCGGAGGAATGTGCAGACCCTGCGCAATTGGAATGCAAAAGCGAGGCATCACCGGCCGACGCTTAGACACCGATCGGCCCGTTCGGTTCCACTACCCCGGCGACGGCAGGAACAGCATCCAAAGCACCGCGATCAACCAGATGAAGCCACCGAGCCCCAGCAGACCGATCTTCATGAACAGCCGGCGCATGATCGGCGCCAAGCCAGCGAAGAAGGTCGCGATCGTGAGCACAATGCCCACGAGCTCATAGGAGTCGCCATTTTCGTCCGCAGCATTCCCTTCGGCGAACAGCTTTTCGCCTTCTTTGCGTTTGGCGTTCGCTTTTTCCATGAGCGTGTCTTCATACTTTTTGGCGGAAGGGTCATTGGCAGGAACGTCCGGCAGTTTTGGTAGGCCCATCACTTCGCGGCCAGCGGGGCTCAACATGTCGGTGTAGGTCGTCAGGAGGGTGCCGGCATCGGTCGCATTCAATTCCACGATCTTGACCAGCAGCGAGGCATCCAACATGCCGCCTTGGGCGGCCTTCATCGACTCGTCGTTGGCAGTGGCGATGGCGGCTTGGGACTCGTTGAATTTCTTTAGCGTCTCCCCCTCCCACGCTCCGGCTTGAAACGCCGAATACCCCATACAGATCGTGGACACGCCCAAAAGCAGAGCGGAACACAAATCCAGGACCTGTGCGGCGAATTCTGCCCAATCCGTGCCTGGCTTTGCAGGTGCTGGCTCGGAAGCTGTTGTTTCCTCGGTACTCATCAGACCTCCCCTGTGACCGCCGCGCGTTTATCGCGCGAAAAAACGGGGGGCTGGCATTTGATACAACTTGAAACGGAAGTAACGCTACGCGGAAGGAGGATTCTCCCGGTGCGTGTGACGCCAAAGCGCGGCGAGGGGAGCCAGGAATAGGAGCTGCAGAGCGATACCGGGCAATGGAAGCACCACCAAATCCTGCCACAGGCTCGCGATGGGTTGGCCTAAAACCAACGCAGTAAGTGCATAAACTCCGCGTCCAGCGATCATCGCTGCGCAAAGCGAAAGCACGGTCTCGATCGGGCGACTCCGGCCCCGGATCAACAGGCCGGAGAGCAGGCCATAGGCGAAAATCTCCGTGAAAATTGGGATCTGCCACATTCCAACCCCGAATGCGCAATCGGCGACGATCGTCCCCATCGCCGCGATCGCCCCGATGCGCGGACCAAACACCAATCCTCCGAGAAGTGCGGGCCAATGAGCGGGCAGCCACACCCAACAGGCGTTTCCCACGGCGTGTGCAAAAGCCGGGGCAAGCGCACCAAAACAAGCAAAACTAAAGGCGCGAAGGGGTGTCATGTGGCCTCGGGGCGCGAACGTCTTGCGCGGCGCCCGATCGGGCAGCCTGCCGCCGACCTCGCTATACTCCGGCCATGAATTGGATCTTGATCCGCGGATTGGCGCGCGACCATCGCCATTGGGGCCATTTCCCTCGACAATTGGCTGCTCGGACCGGTGGAGAGGTGCACTGTATCGACCTTCCGGGGGCTGGCACGAGCAAGCATTTGGCGGTTCCAGGTTCTTTGTCGGGCTTTGTGGATGCAATTCGCCCGCAATTGCCGAAAACTGGCGGCCGTTGGGGGGTGTTTGGGATGTCCCTCGGGGGGATGACCGCTGTGCAATGGGCGGCGATGTACCCCGAAGACTTCGAATGGGTGGCGGTCGGCAACTCCAGCGCCGCGAATTTGAGCCCGTTTTGGAAACGGTTGATCCCGAGAAACTACTACACCTTGCTGACCGTCGGCACAAAACCTCCGATCGAACGGGAACGTGGGATCATGGACATGATCGTCAACCATCCCGTTCAAGGCACGGCTGCGTTGGCGGAAGAGTGGGCGAGCTTCGGAACCCCGGTGACACGCAAGGTTTTCCTTCGGCAACTGATGACGGGGGCGCGTTCGTTCGCCCCAGCGGCGCTGAAGCGGCCGGTGCTGGTGATGAGCAGCAACGGCGACCGCTTCGTCAATCCAGATTGTAGCCGCGCTTTGTTTGCACACGTGGCCCAGATCACGACCGCAGAGCAGGCGATCCATCCCACCGCGGGACACGATCTGGCCGAGGATGCGCCGGATTGGGTGATGGACCAATTGCTTGCGTTCGTCGGACGTCATTCGGAGTTGGGCAAATAGTCAACCCGATTGACTATTCCGCTGGGCGGCCGCAGGTAGAACCATCCAACGTTGCACGAGACTCGGGTTGACCGGATCTTTTCCTTGGGCGAATGCGACCACGTCGGGAAGGGAGTCAACGCCCCAGAAGAGCTCCCCCTCCACAACAAAGGTTGGAACTCCAAACACTCCCGCGGCGATCGCAGCATCGGTGTTCTCGCGCAGGCGGGCTTTGGCCAGGGGTTGCCCCGCGCGGTGTACCAGATCAGGGCCATCGAATCCGGCTTTGTCCAATACTTGGCGCACTCGGATTTCGTCGGCGATGCCGGGACCGCCGTTCCACACCGCGCGAAACAGGGCATCGATGATGTCGGACTGTCGAGGCTCGTCCAACCCAGCGATGCGGAGCGGCAAGATCGGATTGAAGGGGTGCTCGGGAGGAGGCTCGATCGGGTGACCAAGGCGATGCCCCAACCGAAGTGCATTTTTCATGACATACACCCGTTTGGGTGGGATCTCAGCCGGCCCCTTGTGCCCCCATTGGTTAAGCATGGCCGCAAAAAGCACAGGTGTTGGCTTGAAATCGAGGTTCGTGACTTTGGACAGCGCCGGAAGCTCGCGCCAGGCCAGGTAGGCATACGGCGACAGAAAATCGAAGTAGAACGTCGCCATCAGAGCCACTCAAAAATATGGACCACCCGAGTGATCCGTGTGTTGAGGATCTCCTTGTTGCCGTACGGGGATACGCTGCATCCCTTCCAGCGTTCAAAGAGAGGCTCGAGGTTTTCATGGGTAAAGCCGAGCTCTTGGGCGAGCTCCTCCTCCAACGGTTCGCAATCCTGGACCTCTTTTCGGCCAGCAGCGAGCGCGACCTTACTGTAAGCGGCATAGAGGGTAGGGTTTTCCCATGCGGCGTCGTGTGCTACCGCATTGCCGTCGCACAGCTCGATGGCAGCGCGAAGTTGCTCGTCCAAGAGGCTCTCAGGCACGACGTCCAAGCTGTACCCATCGTCCATGGACATGCCAAGAACCAGCAACCAGTGCGGCGGTTGGTCCGACAGCTGCTGCTCATCCATCGGCGCTGCATTGCCCAATTCAAAACCGTGCTTGCGCAGGACGTCGAGCAGTGCGTTTCGACCGTCCGCCCATTGACCTTGTTTCAGCTGTGCCCATGGCTTTGAAAGGTCGTATGAAAGGGGTTCCCACAGTTCTTGCCCAGACAGCATCCGACCTCCGTCCGATCCCTAACCGGTCGCACGTCAGGCCGAGGCCTATTCCTCCCAGGCAGCCAGTCGTCGGGCTTCACCCAAGAAAAAGGCGCGATGGTCGAAGTCTCCGTCGGTCACACCGGCGATTTGCCCGACCTGATCGAAATGGTCGGCGCCCATCACGCCAAGATAGGTTCCCCATTTGGCGGATTCTACGGGAACAAGTCCGTCGTTGTCTCCTCCAAACCAGGCCGTGATCTGAAATGCCGGCGCGAGGTAGGGCGCGATCACCTCACCGTCGAATTCGTCCTGGCAACCGAAATCCAACACGCCACAGCTGCGACCCGACCACGAAAAGTAAGCGACGTCCGACCGATCCGGGTGATCGTTATTGAAGACTTCGGTGGTGGTAGAGGTCATCGAATCGATGCAGGCGGTCGCGTCCTGGTCGCCGCCGCCGATGACCCCGAGGAGCACCGTCGCCGCAAAATCGATTCCGATCCCATCCAATGGGGATAATTCGATGATCCCGCTAGCGACATCGGCGAGGGGGGCGCCCCGGTTCGGAGAGGAGAGGGTGGTCACCGTGGCGACCTGGTGGCCATTGTCCAGAGCGTCGGCGACATAACGGGCGTCCAAGCCGCCTTGAGAGTGTCCGATCAAATGAAATCGTCGGCCGAGCCCCGCATCCGCGGCGGCCTGCACCTGTTCCCACGCTTGGACGGCACGATCCTCGGTCGAACGCCAGGGTTCCACTTGCGGCGCGATGACCACATAGCCCGCGTCCTCCAGAGTGGGGACGACGTCGAAAAAGTAGTTGAGAAGCACCATGTCGGCAGGAGCCGCGCCGTGCATGAGCACGATCGGATACCGTGAATACTCCCGGTCGCACCCCGATTCACAGGCGACGGAAAGGGTGTATTCGCTGTCGGAGGCATCCGCGTCGATCCGAATCAACACCTCCCCGGATTGGGTGAGCGGGAGATCGAACTGGCTGCCTTCCGTCAGTAACAGAGGTCCAAGAACGGTTTCTCCAAGGAGGTTTACCGCGGACACTCGGGCCGCCTCTTCCGCTTCCCAATGGTCGAGTCGAACGCGGATCACCGAATCCTCGGCGCCCGCGGTGGCATGGGTGACGCTTTCGCACGCGAGACGGTCGCCGGAAAACCTCGTACCCTGTGGGATATAGTCGAGTTCCGTCGCGTAGGTTTCATCGCAGTCTGCGGCCGCTTGGACGTCTGTGTCGCCACTTTCTTCAAGCGCGAGGTGGAGTCGTGTGGAATGTGGCGTACAAGCGGTGAAGAGGCCCCATCCGATCAGCAGACGTCTCACGAACACCTCGCGGGCGAAGTCTACCGTCAAATGTCAACGAAAATCAATCGACCTGCCCCTCTTTGGAGGATTGTCTGCGACGCAAGAGGAACAATAAACCGGGTAACGCCCACCCGAGGCCGCCGGTGGCTCCAGTCTGGCAACCGCAACCCGCCTTGGTCACCGTGAAACCACCGATGATCACGGCATTGGCGCCATCGGGTCCCACCACTTCCACGTCGTAAACCCCGGGAGGAAGGGTGTTGGACGTGGTCCCGACGATGGTGTCTTCATCGGACACCGTGGCCCCGGTCAACGGAACACCGCCAATTCGCGCCTCAGATCCTACCACAAAGCCGGCTCCCGTGAGGGTAACGCTTTCGGCGCGGCCGGCGTCGGCGTGGTTGGGGCTGATCGCCAGCAGGGAAAGGGCGCCGATGTCGGTGTCGGAGGGGTCGTTCGAATCCGAGGGTTCTCCAGTATCTTCGGTATCTACGCTGGTGTCCTCACTGTCGTTCGCCGTGTCTTCGGTGTCGACCGTGTCTCCGGTGTCCTCGGTATCGACCGAGGTATCTCCGGTGTCGCCCGTGTCCACTTCTTCAAAATCACCGTCGATCGTTGCTCGCATGATCCAGTCGCCGGACAGGCCAAACAGGCTGCTCCGGTACCAACCGTTCGAATAGATCCAATTCAGGTTGCTGGTGATGGTGCCGTCGGTGTCGCGCGCAATCTGCGGAATCGTTGAAACAATCGAGCCATTTTCGTCGTCGAGGCAGACCGAGATCGCGAACGGGCGGTCGAGCAGACCCGGAGGTGCGGCATCCTCCCACTCAGCACCCGTGAACACAAATTCGTTGGTCGAAGCGCTGGCCGATTGAAGACTGATGTAGGTTTCAGCGATGATGTCGCCGGGTTCGTTGTTGCTGTTGGTGTCGACCTCGCGAACGTAAAAATTGTAGAAGCCGTTCGGAGAAGAACCGTAAACCAGCATCTCTACCTTTAGAATTTCGAAGTCGATGCCCTCCTCCGGCGGGAAAAACACCGAAGCCCAACACTCCCCGTCGACAAAGCCACTTTGAAAGCCAACTTGACCGTTGCCCGAAAAGCCATCGTTCTTGATTTCGACGGGGTTGCCAAAGGCCAGGGTGGGAGCCAGTAGCAGAGGAATTAAGCGAAGCATGACTTCTCCTTGGGCGGTGTGTGACGACGGCGTCGAGCGAACAAGAACGCCCCAATCCAGGGCAGTCCCCCTTCGGCGCCGAAAGTTTGGCAGCCGCACCCAACGGGTTCGGCATCGGTATCGTAAACGGCGGGCGAGTCGGCGGTGTCGGTGTCCGCAGCGTCCGTATCGACCGATTCGTCGGGAACGCACACCGAGCCTTCGATCTCCGGAAAAACGACGTTGTCAGCGGACCCGCAAGTGAAACCTTGTGGGCAATCTTCGGGTTGTTCACAAGGAATCGTGCAGTAACCTTCGGTGGCTTGCCCGTTGGTAAACGCGCAAGAAGCTTCACAATTGATGTAAGTGCGCGAACAATCCGCGCCGACCGGATCGCGTTCGTCGTCGCACACCTGGACCCCGTCGATGTCCACGCACCCCCAGGTGGGGCCGAAACGGTCGATACAATCGGCATCGTCTACACAGTCGTCTTCCCCTGACGGATAGTTTTCGCAGAGTCCGCGGCGGTCGTCGCCGGCCAACGAAGCCATCCAATCGCCGCCAAGATACCCATAAAACATGGTGGAAGTTACCAGCGACATTTCGTGATCCATGCCCGTGACATGCCCGAGCTCATGGGTCACCACCGATCCGAAATTGAGAAGCGGGGTACCGAGGTAGACGTCTCCAGGTCCGAGCGACCATTCGTAAGTGTCTGCATTGAACAGAATGTCCGCTTCGTCGGGGATGGGCTCCTCTCCCTCCACATTGAACCGGGTCATGGTCATGCCGGCGATGGTCGGATCAAACAACCATTCGTCGGACCATGCGAGCACATTGAAGCCATCGTCGACCGTGTCAAGTGCGGTGGATCCACCGTAGGCAAATTCGAAAGTAGCGCATTCGACCGCGGTCCATGCATTCATTGTAGACTGCGCTGCCAGCTCTACATCTTCGAATGCAAGACCTGGGACGCCGGCCTCATTGAGCAGAAATGTGCGAGGAAGAGCATCATTGGCATAGGTGAGGCCATTGAGGGCGTACCGCGGCTGCCCTCCCGTGGGAATCATTCCGAGGCCTAGTCCGTGGGGAGTGGGGCCGATTTTCGCCTCCACGAGATCGACTCGCCAACGTTCTTGCACATGCAGCAGGGGGACGTCTGCAATCGCTGTGGACGCACCGTTGGTGCCGGGCAGTGCAAATCGCACGTCGCCAGTGTCGGTTTCCAGGGTGACCCAGGTGATGGGCATCGCCGAAGGCACCGTTTCAATGGCGGTGATCTCTCCCTCGACCCAGCCGATCTCGACCGGTGGAGCCACCGTAGCAGAGGTACAACCCCAGGCAAGCCAGTACCACACGAATGCTCCGCCCATGAGCCGGTGCATTAACGCCGTAAGCGCCAACCCGGTATGCGAATTTCTCCCGCGAACCGCTTATGAAGGATTAAAAAGCGGGGGCAGGAACGGCCGCCACCGCATTGTGGGTGCCGTCGCTTGCATAGGCGCGCACGAACAACGGCCCGGGGGGAAGCGCATCGGGGTCGAAGCTCAATGGGACTTCGAACGCACCATTGAGCACGGTGGCCTCGACTTCCAGCCATCGCTTGTCGTTGGCGGCTTCCCAATTGGCTTGAACGCTCGCTGGATCGGTCGAAGGGCTGAGCGTGCCGAGGATGCGATCGCGCTCCACATCCAGACTGACGGTGACGGTACCCGATTCGAAAGGCACGTTGCCGGTGATCAGCAGTTCGCCGTCTGCCATCCATCCGTCCACGCCGATGGCGGCAATTTCGGGGCGTTGCACCGGCATGGCAGGGTCACCGAACAGATTGTACAGCTCCACATGAATGCGGTTTTGGGGTTCACCGCATTCCGCCGAGAAGGTCCCTTCGAAGGCCATCGCGGCGTCGATCGTGTCGCGAACCGTGTCTTGGTGACCGATCAGCGCGCGTTCCGCGTTTTGCACCACTTCGCCCAGGGTAGGCGAGGCACCCTCTAACAGTTCGCGTTGCATCTCGTAGGGTAAAGCGGCATTCGAAAACGGGCTGGTGATGCTCGAGCCAGCGTATGCGGAAATCGGACCGCCCGGCGCAAACAAGGCTCGCTCGGCCAAAGAACGCGATTCTCCTGCGTAAGTTCCGTTGGAGCACGCAAAAAAGAACGCGAATGGCGAGCGAGCGCCGGGTTCCAAAAGGTTCAGCTGAGTCGACGATAAACCATCGTTGCTGGATGCGCTCCCATGACCCACGTAAAATACCGCAAGAGCGCCCTCTTCGAACATGTCCACGACTTTTTCGTCGAAGGGTGTGTAAAAATAGTCGCTTTGCGGATTGTTCCACGCGCCCACAATGTCGTATGCGGGCGCCACTTCGGCGAGAGCGTCGAGGGTAACCGACTCCGCAAGCGCTTCGAGGGTCTCTGAATACCCGGATGCACCGGCATACAAGGACACCCGGCGGTTCCAAGGGCCGGCGACCGTCTCCTCTTCAAACCGGACCATGCGATCGAAGTAAGCCAACGCCTCGGCTTCGGAAGCCGCGGGGATCCGGCCGACGGCTGCGTCCGGCAGTCCGTCGGCGTCGATGTCGCCATAAGGATTGTCCGTGTAGCAGAGGTCGCTCCAGGGGAAATGGTCGTCGAACTGGGCGAGGCACTCAGCCGATGCGTCATCCACCGTCTGGCACGGATGCGCCGGAAGCCCGGTTTCTGCGTCGCCGAGCAGCAGGACGGCGGTGCGTTGTTCGGGATCGAGGTGTGCTCTTAGCGAGGACGCAAGGGTCTCAGCGTCGCCGTCGGGGGAGAGTTCGCTCACACTGACCACCGAGGCGTCCCAGCCCTGCTGCGAACGCCGCGCGGCGTAAACCTCGGCGGCGCTGAACAATTCGTCGGTGGTGACAACGAAATAGCGGGGCCGGGAAGGGGCGACCGAGGGCACCTCGCCCGCACTGACGCCAAACTCTGGGGGGTCTGCCGAAAACTCGGTTTCGGGAGCCGTTTCTGGTGCTGAAGTGCACGCGGCCAGACCAAGAGCCAACCACCGCATGTCCCCTCCCACCGAAGGATGATGACGCACAGATTGGCGGTTGGTGTGCATTGATGTCAAGCCGGGGTCAGACTGTCGGGTTACGCGGCGGTCGGAGGTCGGGATGAAGTACGTGAAGTGGGCAGGGGCAATCCTGGCAGCGGTCATTTTCGCGTTCGTGGCCGTTGGATTCCTGTTGCCATCCGAGGTGCGCCTGGAGCGCTCCGCGGTGGTGGAGCCGCCGCCCTGCACGGTGTACGCTTATCTCGAAGGCTTTCAGCGGTTTTCCGAGTTTTCACCGTGGCAGAAGAAGGACGAGAAGGCCGTGTATGTGTATTCGGGGCCTACCTTTGGACCTGGCGCGCGTATGGATTGGACCAGCGATGTCGTCGGCAATGGCAGCCAGGAAATCACGGCAGTCAAAGCCTGCGAACGGGTGGACATTGCGCTGAATTTCGGACCCGACGGCGCAGCCGCAGCCTATTGGACGCTCGCGCCCGAGGGCGCAGGCACGAAGGTGACCTGGGGATTTACATCGGATGCCGGGTACAATCTGATCGGCCGATACTTTGGGTTGATCATGGACTCCTTGCTGGGTCCGGACTACGAGCAAGGGATCGCCGACTTTAAGAAGATGGTCGATGCCGGGCCAAAAGCCGACTTGGCTGGCTTTGACGCCGAGACCATCGACGCTCCGGCGCAGCCGTTTGTGTTTCTGGCGGTGGACAGCGCCAAGGATCCTGCCTCGGTTGGCGCCGCGGTGGGGCCTGCATTTGGGCAGGTGGCAGCGTGGCTACCGGCCAATGGTCTGACGCTTGCGGGGGCGCCGGTGGTGCGGACGTTGTCCGTCGAAGGCGACACCTTCAAGATGGAGGCTGGGTTTCCAACTTCCGACCGTCCTTTGTCGGTGCCAGAGCCGTTCCAAGTGGGCGTGTTGGGGGGCGGGCCGGCGGTGAAAGTGGTGCACGTGGGCGGCTACGGCGGACTTGAGGCCACCCACGCCAAATTGGATGCGTGGATGGAAGTGCGTCGTTTGGTGCCGGAGGGGCCGCGTTGGGAGTCCTTCCCGGATGATCCAGCCACCGTCGCAGAAAAGGAGCTTCGCACAGAGATTTATGCCCCGTTGAAAACCGTTTCGAAATAGTCAACAGGGTTGACTATTTGAGTTCTGCGGGCCGGCCGTGCTAGGATAACGAATGCGCTCTCCTCCCTTTCCCGATTTTGTGCGTGCGTCCGACGTCTCGATCTGGTGGATTGAAGGGGGGATTGCGCTGACACGAAGCGGCGACCACCACGGAGAACCCGGTCGGGTGGTGGTCCTGGACGAGGAGCTGCAACCAAGGTTTTCGGTGGACTTGTCCGCACCGTACGATCTCGTTGCCGACCGCGATCGGCTGTGGGTATCCGACCCAGGTGTCGGCGATATCGTGGAAATTGACCGTTCTACAGGCGAAATTTCGCATCGATTTGTGCGGTTGTCGGAGGCCGGCCCTCGGTACCTGACCGGTCGACTGTGTGTGACGGATGGTCGCCTGATTTGTGCGGGTACGGAAACAGAGCCGAATTCGAGGGGCGTCACCGATCGAACGGCAGCGGCGTTCGACCTCGCTACAGGCGATCTCGCGTGGGAGTTTCGCGCGGATTATGACGCTGCGTGGCCCACCTTCGTGGCAGCGAAGCCCGTCCCCTCCGGGATGGTCGCCTTGTTGGACAGCTTTGGGCGGCAGTTCACGCTGAGCTCGGCCGAAGGCCACCGGAGAGGGTTCCACCTCCTGGACGGCTTCGGTCGGGACCTTCATTGGGGGGGTGCCCAACTCCGAATCGACGATGTCCACGGGAAAGGCTGGCCGCAGTGGGTCTTGGCCGGCGAGCAATGGTACGCCTTCAACGCCCAGGGACGCGAGGTCGAGCGCCTCCCCGCTAGTGCGGTCTTGGCGGTGGACGGCAGGGGCCGGCTGCTGTCCGAAGCGGGTTGGTGGTGGGAGGCCGACGGGGCGGACGAGGCCATTTTTGTCCCGAAATCCCGCCTTCCAGAGGGCCCCAAGGCGCTGGGTCCTGGCGGGCATCGGTTGGTGGTTCTGTGCCCGGACGGCAGCTTGCGCGAATTTCGGGCGTCGGACTTTTAGTACCGCGAGCTCGTGGCCCGGTCTGGCCGGCAGCCCTAAGAGCCCGCGGAAAACACTGCCTGTCGCGCCACATCACACATCGCGACGACGGCTGGATGTTTGATGCGCCGCTCGCCCGTCACTGCGTAAAACCGCTCTTTCACCTCGGGCACACGGCCCAGCAGCTGAAGTCCGTACTGCGCCATCACGCTGTCGGTGATGACCATCGGAGCGGGAAAAAGGCCCGACCCTTTGGACGCGAAAACCTTCATCAATGCGCTGTCTTCGAATTCGCCGACCACGGCAGGGTGGATCCCGTTGCGGTCGAACCAATGATCCAGCGCTCGCCGAAGCGTAAGGGCCTCCAGGGGTAGCAAGAACGGCGCTCCAGTCAAAGACTTGGGGAAACCCTTATTGTAGTGTTCGACGATCGCTTTGGTCCCGAAGAACCCGACATCGGTCTCGCCAAGAAAGTGATTGTAGGCTCGCACCGGACTCCCGGGCGCGACGGGGGTGTCGGCGATCACCACGTCCAGAGCGTGTGACGCGAGGCTCGCCAACAGCCGTTCGTAAGAATCCTCACGACAGACGAGCCGGACCGGTGTGGTCAAGGCGAGGATCGGCTCCAGCAGCCGATGCACGACGAGTTTGGGTATCGAATCCACAATGCCCACGTTGAGACGCAGGGCAGGCCCAATGGCGCGCCCTTCGACGGCGTCGACCATCTCCCGACCCAGCGTAAAGATCTCATCGGCGTAGCGAAATACGACGGTGCCGGTTTCGGTCAAGGCCAGTTTCCGTCCCACGCGGTTGAACAGCTTCTCGCCGAGGCGATCCTCCAGGGCGCGAATCTGGGCACTCAGCGTGGGGTGTGAAACCCGCAGGACCTTGCCCGCGGCGACCAGCCCTCCTTCCTTTGCGACAACCCAAAAGTACAAGAGATGGTGGTAGTTGAGCCATTCCATGCAGATCACTATATGTCGGTTTTTCCGACATATAGTGTCATATTTTCGTAATTGTCTACATCCAGGTTGGGATCTATGAATGGGAGGTGACGCCCGCCGAGGGGTCCACAGGAGCTGAACCATGAAAGTCGACTTTCGGTTTCGCAGCATCGAGGCACGGGACGAACTGCGTGAACACGCCATGCGTCGGATCCAGTTTCATCTGAGCCGGTTCGGAGACGAGATCACCGCGGTCCTCTTGCGAATCGCCGACATCAACGGACCCCGCGGGGGCGAGGACAAACGTTGCCAGGTCACGGTGCAGGGCCCCAAGATCGGCACCATCATCCTCGATGACCTGGATTCTAGTCCGTTTTCCTCCGTCGACCTCGCGGTAGCAAGGGCAGGTCGGACCGTGGGTCGGACGCTGGAACGGGCGCGCGGGGAGCGCCGGCGCGGATTGGCCCACCATACCTTCTAGTTGCTGAACCGCGATCGCCCTGCTTGCCAACCAAGACACCTTTCACCCTGGAGAACCGCTGTGCCTGTTGAAACTTTGGGAACGCCTCTGCTTTGGGCAGGATTCATCGCCTTCGTGTTGGCGATGTTGGCTCTGGACCTCGGTGTGTTCCACCGAAAGGCCCATGACGTGAGCTTGAAGGAGGCCGGGGCTTGGAGCGCGGTCTGGATCGGCCTTGCCCTGGTGTTCAACGTGGGGGTTTACGCGCTGTTCGGGACTGACCGCGCCGTGGAGTTCACGACCGCCTATCTGATCGAAAAGGCCCTTGCGGTAGATAACATCTTCGTTTTCGCGGTGATCTTCACCGCGTTCGCCATTCCGACGGCGTACCAACACCGGCTGCTGTTTTGGGGTGTGATCGGCGCATTGGTGATGCGAGCAGGCTTCATCTTTGCCGGCGGCGCCCTGCTGCAACACTTCCACTGGGTGATCTATGTCTTCGGCGGGCTGCTAGCGCTCACCGGCGTCAAGTTGTTGGTGCAGCGGAACGATGCCGTGGACATCGAGCGGAACTTGGGTGTGCGGCTGTTTCGGAAGGTGTTTCCGGTGACGAATGCGCTTGACGGCGACAAGTTTGTTGTGGTCCGAAACGGCAAACGCTTCGCGACTCCGTTGCTTTTGGCGCTTGTCGCGATTGAGGTCACAGACCTGATCTTCGCCCTTGATTCGATACCGGCGATCTTCGCCATCACCAGTGATCCGTTCATCGTTTTTACATCCAACATCTTCGCGATCC